>NZ_QSDP01000179.1:0-6434 GCF_003463685.1 Parabacteroides sp. AM58-2XD | reverse complement strand
AAATCCGTACAATACATAATTATTTGAAGCTTGGTAACTAAAAATAATCATTTTGACGGAAAGAAGAAACACTCTTTTTACTTCAAACTACAAAATTTAAACAGGCTCTAATGTATAGGGAATATTGCAGGAAATGAAGTGCTAATGGTTGGATATGTCCTTAAAACCGTCCCCTTTGTACGATTTAAGGTAAGAATCGGATAAGAAAGCATGGTTAAAGGGAAAAAAATATAACAAAAAAATAGTGCAACAAAAAAAGATATGTATATTTGCATAAGAATTTAGGTGCAAGGTATGCACAGATGAATGCGACGGTAAGTAGTCGTCAGAACTTTATTTTGATAGAAAGATTTATTTGAACTTTATATTTTATTACTAATTAAATTATTTGATTATGAACAAAAAGTTTTCTACTTTGTTCGCCGCGTTCCTTGTGGCAAGCAGTAGTTTTTCAATTTTGCTCAAAATGCGGTCCCAGCCTGGTACAAGACAGGTGCTGATACTTACAAGGCCGATTTTGAAGATCCGACTGCGGATGAATTGAAAGAAGCTGCGAAATTTGACCTTCTCAATAGAGGTGCCTTAAAGTATGTCAATGATCAAACAGTCGGTTACTGGAATTATATTCTGCCTTTGCAGGATGTGAATGTTGGAACTCTTATTCCAGGGGTATTTGTTGCTTTTGATTCTGCGGCAGGCAATGTAGCTGGTGGTCAGTATGTATCTGGTGACAAGCTATATGATAATGTAAATCAACCTCAATATGGTGTTATTACTCAAGGTAATATTACTTATCTGGGTGTTAGACCGACTGAAACAAGACAGGGTCGTGTTGAATTTACATTCGATACAAGAGGTTTGAGCGATGCAACAAGTTTCCATTTTTTCATTAGTCGTTTGAAAAATGATGACGTAAACCGTCACCTGGTTTGGAAGATTGCTAGTGCTAAGGCTTATAAGCTGGATGGTACAGGTGCTCAGGAATTGCCTTATAATGAAAAATATCAGGGTGGATTCACTATCGATAAAGATGGTGTTGAAGTTGATGGTGTAAAAACTCCTGATGCATATAAGGTAATGTTTAATATGGCTAATTCTGGTGAAGTCGATATTGATAACTCTATTGTACATATCGTTCTTGAATCAGAACTGTCTGAACCTGATGAAAATGCAACAGATAATACTTTGGAACCTGTAACATTGTTCTCAAGTGTTAATCTTGATTTCGTTCGTCCGGATGTAGAAATAGTATATGAAGAAGAAAAAGAATTCCGTGTAGGTGTTAACCGTTCTACTGAATGCGAAGCTTCTGAAATGGATGTTAAGATCTGGAAGTTTAATGATAAGATGGCTGGTGCTGCAACTCCTCACCACGTTGAAGCTACTTATTTGAAACTGAATGTGAAAGCTCCTATCGTTCTTGAAAAGATTGGTAATACAGCTGTTACTGCAGGTAACTTTGCTCAAGCAACAGAAGCTGACGGAAGTAGAAGTTTCTGTGTACGTGCAGGTGCGTTCAATAACTACAATCCGGTTGACTGGTCTAATGTAAAGGTTGTTTATCATGTAGAGCCGGGTACAGTGAAAGACCAGTGGGAATTGGCTGACTATATGTTTGCTACAACTACTGCATCCAGTACGGATACAGCATTTGTAAGACATAGCGTAGATGCTCGCGGTACATTCAAATTCGGTGATGACTTGGTATTCACAAAATATGAAGAAGTTCTTGAAACATCTATTGATTTCACATATCTGCCTAAGTTTATTTTAGATTGTGCAGAAGGCTCTGGTCCTGTGCCTGAGGCTGCTGTGAGAATGGAAGCTATGGCTCCTTGTGATGGTGGTGCATTAAATCTGGAATTATTAACTCCGGCTGATCCGGGTTCTACCGACAGATGGGAAGATAAGATTGAATTCTTAGGATTCAACTGGTACTTCGAAGGTGAATTAGTTGCTGGATTTAAACATACAAGATGTATTCCGGATGCTGCTATCGATTGCTTAGGAAATCTGAATGAAGACTGGACAGTGAAAGCTGCTTTCCACTTTGCTTCAGAAAACATGAACATCGATCAGGATGAAGCTTATAATATTGAAGAGAAATGGGGCTTGTCAGCTACATTGAATACTCAGGATGATTGCGAAGGTTATTCAGGACAAGATTTGATCAATCTGGGTGAAACTCATTATCCGGGTGTTCTGACTACATCTGCTCGTACTCAGCACGTATGGACTAACTGGAAAGGTGTTGAAACAGAAGATGGCGTTGTTGCTACTGTATCAAGTACATTAGCTAATGTAATGAACATTACAGACGGTTTACTTGCTGCTGCTGATAGAAATACAGGAGAAAGTGGTCTTATCGGTTATATAAGTGAAGCTGTTAAGGGTGGTGCTGAAGTATTTGCAGCTCCTTACTTTACTAATAAAGATTCTTATGTATGGGGTATCGGTGGTTCTTCTCGTAACCATGTTGTTCATGTATATGCTACAGGTTTGAAACCGGATGCTGACGATCCTAACTTTACAACTATCCGTCTGTACAAACAGGCTATGGAAATTGGTGAAAGAGAAGTTGTACAGGATAAGAACTTCTATTTCTCAACAGAATATGCAAATGCCGTTTGGAATCGTGGTGATGTTGGTGGTCTTGAACCGCAGCCAGGATCTGTTTGGCGTGGTGAAAGTGCTGGTGACACATTGTATATCCGTGTTCCGTACAAACAAGCAAATCTGGATGCCCTGAAAAATAACGGTATTGCCGTTAAGGTTAGATATACTCCTCAGGCTAAATTTGATTTGGTTCCGACAGAAGAAATCCTTACCGATATGGCTCAGTTCGGTCTGTTGACAAATGATGCAGGTGACGGTAAAGCTAATCATCCGGGATGGGAAAAAGAATTGACAGGTTTCAACCAGTTCAATGTTGTTGGTTCTGTATTTAAGGGTCTTGTTTCTACTTTGACAGGTGACAAACCGGTAGGTGCTTATACCAGCCTGTTAGGAAATATCCAGAATCTTGATGAGTTTGAACATGGTGAATATGATTCTAACGTATTCCGTGATCTTTATACTAAGAACTATGCTACTTATTACCTGGGTCAGGAACAGTGCTACGAAGTGAAAGATGGTACTTTCGTTATCGCAGGTTTGAACCTTGTTGCTCCGGTAACTGTAGAAACAAGCATGTCTAATAAGATTGGTGCATTCGACCACGATACAACTGTTATCATTGGTACTTTGGATGCTGGCAAATTGATTCCTAACAAATATGGTGAATTACTTGCTTACGTTAAGTCTACATTCAAACCGTCTGACAAGGCTGGTATCGTTCCTGATACAATCCATTCAGCAATTGATAACAAAGACTTCATCTATAATTATGTAAACGACACAGTTCGTCTGTATCCGATGCAGATCAAAGACCAGATCAGCTGGACTTATGTATATGGTTTGGATGAAAAGTATGCTGATAAAGATGTAGAAAACAATAAGGGACAAACTAACAGTTATACTAACTTGTTCTATATCTATGGAGCTTATCGTAACGATACTGTAGCTACTCGTATCTATGGTGATGTTAAACAACCTGAACTGTATTTCGCGGCTACAGCTGATACAAAAGCTGCTAAGTTGGCTAAGTTAGACTTCGGTGCTGTTACATTCATTGATGATGACATTGCTGCAACTAAACAAATCTATCTGATTGGTAAAGACCTGCCGGCAATCGATCCTACTGAAGAAGTATCTAAAGTAATTGCTATCTCTCCTGCAGGTGCATTGATCGCTTCTACTGAAGGTAAGAACCAGGCTGAATATGTAGCGAAGCTATTATTCCGGTTTCTATCGACCTGTTGGCTGACAAGAGCGACCATGACTTGGTTGCAGACGTATTAGCAGCAAGCACATTGTGCAACTGTACAGTAGATCTACCGGTTAATTATTCTCCGGTTCTGGCTGCTCCTGTAGTTGATACTAAATATTTGTCTGACAACATTAACGGTAGCAAGGCTGAATTCAGATGGTCTGCAGTTCCGGGTGCTCATTACTACAAAGTAGAACTTGGTCAGTACGAAAAACAGAACACTTCTAAGAATATCTTTATCTCTGAAGTGAAAGCTGAAGAAGGTACAATCATGGTTGAATTGTTCAACGGAACAGGTGAAGTTATCAATCCGTTGCTGCACCACAACTATAAGCTGACTATCATGAAGAATGGTGCTGAATATAAGACAATGGATGTTATTTCAACAAATACTCATCTGAATGAAGCTTATAAGGCTGAAGCATTTGACGTTGACGCTGATTTGAGCCCGGCTAACACTTATACAGTTCTGTTGAAAGAAGGTGGCAAGCAGATCGATATCTTCGAATTCACTAACACAACTCGTTTGTCTCGTGACGAAAAAGACGGTCTTGAAGAAAACACTGGCGCATTCAATAAGAATGACTGGAATCCTGACTTCGGTTCTCTGCCGGTAGCTAGCTACATGGAAGAATCTGACAAATGGGACTTCCTCTTTGTTCAGGGTATTGAATCAGAAGAAGTAGGTCCTACTTCAACTTCAATCAGAGCAATCAACTTGCAGCCGAAGACTGAATATGCAGTACGCGTAACAGCTTATAGCTATTCTCCTTCAATTGTAAAATCTGCTTCATCTGACATCGCTGAGTTCGGTACTTCAATCTTTACTGAACCTGTTACAGGTGACATGCAGTTTGACGAAGATTCTTACAGCCCGCCAGTAGGCAACGAAGACATTACAGTTGATGGATTCAACGTATTCGGTGGCGTAGGTTCTGTAACAATCCAGGGTGCTGCTAATAAGACAGTTGTTGTAACAAATGTATTAGGACAGACAATCGCAAGAACAGTTCTTTCTTCTGACAATGCTACAATCTCTGCTCCGGCAGGTATCGTTGTAGTAGCTGTTGAAGGCGAAAGCGCAGTTAAAACTGTTGTTAAGTAAATAAGATACCCGAAAGACTGAAAAGTCCGAAAGTATTAAAGATAGAAACTCCGTCGGGAAACCGGTGGAGTTTTTTTGTATCTTCGCATCGTAAACCGACCGTAAGTTCCCGGTTAGAGAAAGCGAAGGTTTTCTTTATTGGAACAGGTCTTATGATTGAAGCCATGATAAAGATTAAGGAAGGATTCAAAGGAGAACGTTTTGTTTCCCTGCCGGACGAATTACTGGATTCGTACAGCAGCGAACCGCTTATCGGAAATTTGTATGTTAGGAAAATCGGTTTCTTTCCGAAGGTAAAGTATCATTATGTACAAAAGGACCAGGGCTCTAAATATGCGATGCTGATCTATTGTACGGAAGGAAAGGGTTGGTATACTATTTATGGAAAGACTTATACGGTCGTTGAAAACCAGTATATCATTATCCCGCCTGATGTCCCCTATTCATTTGGAGCGGACGAGCATGATCCGTGGACCATCTATTTCCTTCATTTTAAAGGAAAACTATGTAAAGAGTTTGTCCCGTCCTACAACATGCCCAAAGATATTTTGCCGGGAGAACATTCGCGGCTTCAGGACAGACTTCAGCTTTTTGAGGAGATTTACAGTTGCTTTTCAATGGGATATATAAAAGAATATATGACTTATTCTTCTATGTGTCTTTATATGCTCCTGAGTTCGTTCGTGTATCTGGAGCAGTTCCGTTATTATAACCTTACAACACATAAAGAGTATTCATTTTCTTCGAAAGTGATCCATTATATGCAGGAAAATGTGGAACGCAGTCTGTCTCTTGAGCAGTTGGCTAATTATTTTAAATATTCTCCTTCCCATTTCTCCATGCTTTTTCAAAAGGAGACGAAGATGTCGCCAATCAATTATTTTATCCGTCTAAAGATACAGAAAGCCTGTCAGTATATAGAACTTACCAGTCTAAAGGTTAATGAGATTGCGATGAAACTAGGGTTTGAGGAGGCTGCCTATTTTTCCCGTATTTTTACGCGGGTTATGGGAGTATCCCCTTCCGTTTATCGGAAGAAAGAATCGATAAAGAGAGACAGGCCCGAAATATGAAGGGTGGAATTTTGAAGAAATATTGTAAAAACAATACCTGAATATTTTGCAGTATAAAAAAAAACACTACCTTTGCACCGCGATCACGAGAGATTGTTTACCTGAAAGTAATGAAATGCCCAGGTGGCGGAATTGGTAGACGCGCACGTTTCAGGTGCGTGTGTCGCGAGGCGTGCAGGTTCGAGTCCTGTTCTGGGCACTTCCGAAAAGCGGACAACTGTAAAGTTGCCCGCTTTTTTTATATCCGTACTTTTTTGTATATTTGAGCCAAATATGGAGAGGATGCAGCAATATACGGAAGATGAAATCGTAGAACAACTACGGGATCCGGCCCGGGCAAAGGGATGCTTTTGCCTGGGTGGTGAATCTTTATGGGGAAAAGTTATAT
>NZ_QSDP01000178.1:0-6498 GCF_003463685.1 Parabacteroides sp. AM58-2XD | reverse complement strand
GGCAGGGATTGTAATGGCTTCACGGATTATCGCCACTTCAACCAAAACCCTTGTAACTCAATTCTATCACTATATCTTTCCGCATTTCACTTTTTTGTAGTAACTTTGCAGAACAAAAACCAATAAGAGAATGGACAAATCAAAAGTTTACTTTACCAATCTTCGCACAACTCCATCCAGTAACTTGCTGGATAAAATGGAGCGTCTTGTTAAGCGCGCCGGTATTACAAACATTGATTTTAAGAATCAGTTTGTAGCAATTAAGATTCATTTCGGAGAACCGGGGAACCTGGCTTACATCCGCCCCAATTATGCTGCCCGCATGGCGACTTTGCTTCGTTCATTAGGAGCAAAACCCTTTCTTACAGATTGCAACACATTATATTCCGGCCGCCGCTCGAATGCCGTAGATCATCTGGAGAGCGCCATGGAAAATGGTTTCAACCCTATCTCAGCCAAATGTGAAGTGATTATCGCAGACGGACTGAAAGGAACGGATTACCGCGAAATAGAAATAAACGGTGAATATTGCAAAGCTCCAAAGATCGGAGCTGCCATTGTCGATGCAGATATTGTACTGACCATGAACCACTTCAAAGGACATGAACAGACTGGCTTCGGCGGTGCTTTGAAAAACCTGGGCATGGGTTGCGCCAGTGTCGGAGGTAAGCTGGAATTACATTCTGCCTCCCAACCGATCATAGACCGCGAAAACTGTAAAAGTTGTAATATCTGTGTAAAACATTGCGCTCATGACGCCATTCACCTGGATGGCAACAAAATAGCAACAATCGACTATGAAAAATGTGTCGGTTGCGGTCAGTGTGTTGCTCTTTGCCAATATGACGCAGCAGTCATGGGTGATGGAGACACGTCAGAACGGCTCAACTATAAAATTGCCGAATATTCAAAAGCAGTACTACTCGATAAACCGAATTTCCATATCAGTTTTATCATGAATGTCTCTCCCGAATGCGATTGCTGGAATCATAATGATGCCGCCATCGTACCCGACCTGGGCATTGCCGCATCATTCGACCCGGTTGCTTTGGATAAAGCCTGTGCCGATATAGTCATCAACGCTCCGATCCTGGAGACTGGTAACCGCCTTTCGGACTCGCCTCATCACGACCATTTGGAAGGATGCGACAAATTCCACATCATGCACCCGGAAACCAACTGGCAGGCCGGACTGGAGCATGCCGAAAAAATCGGACTGGGAACTCAGGAATATGAACTAATAACCGTATAACTTAGCTGACAGTTGACAGTTTTGTCACTGGTATCTCTGTCAACTGTCAACTGTCAACTGTCAACTAATATATGATTAATCAAGAAACAATCTGTGCCGTATCGACAGCCCCCGGAGCCGGTGGCGTAGCTGTTATTCGTGTATCCGGCACTGAGGCTATAACAATTTGTGACACAATCTTCACTCCTAAGATAGAGGGAAAGAATCTTCAGAACCAAAAAGCCTATACCTTATGCTACGGTAGTATCCGCCGCGGGGAAGAGTTGATCGACGATGTACTTATCGCCCTTTTCCGCGCCCCTCATTCATTTACAGGAGAAGACACTGTCGAGATTACTTGTCACGGTTCGGTTTATATCCAGCAACAGATCCTTCAGCTACTGATTGAAAAGGGATGCCGTTCTGCACTTCCCGGAGAATATACACAACGTGCTTTTCTGAACGGAAAGATGGACCTGAGCCAGGCAGAAGCTGTAGCCGACCTGATCGCATCCACATCAGCCGGTATGCACAAACTGGCTATTAACCAGATGCGTGGCGGTTTCAGTAATGAATTGACCAAACTACGCAGTCAACTACTCGATTTCACTTCATTGATCGAGCTGGAGCTTGATTTCAGCGAAGAAGACGTCGAGTTCGCCGACCGCACCAATCTGAAGCAACTGGCAACTGGCATCGAACAACTGATCCGCAAACTGGCTGATTCATTCAGTGTCGGAAACGCCATCAAAAACGGTATTCCGGTTGCTATTATCGGAGAGACAAACGCCGGTAAATCAACCTTGCTCAATTTACTCGTCGGCGAGGAACGTGCCATCGTTTCCGATATCCACGGAACAACCCGCGATGTGATAGAAGATACGATCAATCTCTCGGGAGTGACTTTCCGCTTTATCGACACGGCCGGAATCCGCGAAACCAACGATACCATTGAAAGCCTTGGTATCGAACGTACTTTTCAAAAGCTCCGCCAGGCATCCATTGTTCTTTGGGTGATCGACCTGAACACTCCGGCGGAACAGATTGAAGAACTGGCTAAAGTGATTATCCCTAAAGCAGAAGACAAAAAGGTGATCCTTGTTTTCAACAAATCCGACTTGCTTTCGTCTGACGAGCTAAAGATCAAGCAGCAATTGCTCTGCAATATACTTGCTGACCGTATATATATTTCCGCCAAACGACAGGAAAATACCGAAGTACTCAAGCAGCATCTGATCCAGGCCGCCGCTTTACCCGAAGTATCTCAAAACGACGTCATCGTCACAAACATTCGCCACTACGAAGCCCTAACAAAAGCCCACGAAGCCATCCTCCGTGTAATCAACGGACTGGAAATGAATATCTCCGGAGACTTCCTAAGCCAGGATATCAGGGAATGCATGCATTATCTGGGGGAGATTACGGGACAGATTAGTAATGATGAGATATTGGGGAATATTTTCGGGAAGTTTTGCATCGGGAAATAAGTAATGATTTGTTTCAGAGGGTCATTCAAAACATCTTCCCCTCTGCACGAAAGCGCAAAAGGGAAGATATTCAATTACTTTCTCATCAATTTCTCAACTCCTTGCCAATCATATCCCCAGTAAACTTTACCGTCACCGGCAAAGCTCCAAACATTCATCACTTCACGAAGCCTGTAAGGAAGTTCCTTACCCTCACGAATATACTGTTTGGATTTACTACGAAAAAGACGATTGCACATTTGCTTGTCCTTCTTTTGCGATTTACAACACGCAATAGTACTGGCAGGAGTTTTTTTTCTACTTCTACTCATTTGTTTGTAAGATCTTTAAGCCAATAATAATGCATGGCTCTATTAAACACTTACAAACCGTCAAGAATTGTTTTACCTTTCAACATCATATTTCTTTTCATTAAACATTAATCTTCTGATTCTTTGATGATACGCAAAGTTTCTTTCTTATATTCCTTGCGGTCGTACTCCGCTCCTCTACACATCCAACAACTACACGGAGTTCCCGTAGTTTTATAAACCTGCGCCCATTTATCCTTTGCCAATTCAAACCAATGAGGATGTTCATAACAGCTACCATCTTCACGGATAATGCAATGTCCATAAGCGGCATAAAGAATCATACGAGCCCTAAACACACG
This sequence comes from Parabacteroides sp. AM58-2XD, assembly GCF_003463685.1. Taxonomy (NCBI): domain Bacteria; kingdom Pseudomonadati; phylum Bacteroidota; class Bacteroidia; order Bacteroidales; family Tannerellaceae; genus Parabacteroides; species Parabacteroides sp. AM58-2XD. The sequence goes on along the minus strand of NZ_QSDP01000178.1, from coordinate 3,128 downwards.
TGCCATTTGCCGGCATCTCCAAAATTTTGTTCTTTTGTCCATCGTCTCTTTGTATTAAAGTTAGGATGAACAATGATATTGCTTTCGTGAGACTTAATGTATCCATAATCAGTATTCAATTTTATCGTAAGTGCAATATTACAGAAAATATCGGAAATCATATCAAAAGAGACGTAATAAAAATATTCAACCACATCTACCACATCTACCATTCCTCACCCAAACTCTCATCAACAAAGCATTTCCCCAATGGTGCAGATAAAAAAATATCTACCACCATCAACTCATATCTACCACTATTTCCTACTTTTCAACCACCAAATACAACCGTCCCCTACTCGCCAGCTGCGTCATTAACCCCAGTTTCTTCAGGAAGCGGCCGAAGACGGAAACATTACTCATCGGAAGTTTTACTCCGCTCTTTTTCTGCAACGAGAGGTAAATTTCTCCGGCAGAAGCCTTTACACCTTCCTCCTTATGTAGGGCCGGACGATAATATTGAAAGAACAGATCCTCAAACAAAGGACGCTGTTGAAACTCTTCATTCGCCTGCATCTGCAACGCTTCTTCTTCGTGCGTCAGCCAGTAACGTTCGTTATTATTCAGAGCGGCCACAGCTTGCGCGTAGAGTTGGGTATACTCGACCGGCTGTGCATTGTCTATCATTCCCTTCACCTCAATGCAGATGAAACGACGGCTACCAGAAGGATCACCCAATAAATCCGTATGATTGCTCGTGGCAATAAACGAAGCATAACGCTTCACCGACTCCACCTGTGTAGCATAAGGCTTGCGCAAATTGACTACCGGCTTCTGCAACAGATGCTTCAAGAAGCCTTGATGCTTGACGCTCACCTGGTCGAACTCATCCATATTTATCAAGCCGAAACGGGTAAGATACAATTCGGCATCCCGTTTTTTGCTGAAATCGATACTGTCCGTGTAATACTTATTCAAATCCGGAGGTAACAGATTGAAACAGAAAGTGGACTTTCCGCATCCCTGTCCGCCCACCAACAAAGGAGAGAGACTGTTGCCGTGCTGTTTGTCACGCCCCTGCCAGTGCGCCACCATAGACAGAAACCAGGTGTAAAACAACTGTTCCCACCGCACATTGTCGCACGGAATGCGTGCAGCCAGCGGACGGATACGGTCCTTGCCGTCCCACGCGGGTAAACGGGCCAGGTAATCTTCGATGGGCGTATAATCCGGGACACGGTCCGAAAAGACAAAACGCCGTACATCCCTGTCCCACAACTGCAAACCTTCCTTTTGAGCATTCAGAGCAATACTGTTCAGTACGCGGTCCGTCACCGGACGATAGTCGAAACAGAATGTATTTTTCTCCCGATATTCCGGTCCGCCGGACATCAGATTGTAACGAAAATCATAACGGCGATTCATAAACTCTTCCATTTTCAACGCTTGTAACTGCTCAGGTTTATGAAGCGGTGTACTGCCAAAATCCGAACCGGGGACTAACTGGTAAGCATGGCTCAACGTCTCCCGTATCTCCACCTCCGAAATCAGATTCCCCCAATAGAGCAACGTCCACTTCACACAATCTTCCTCCTCCACCCCGGCTGCAAAACAAAGTTTCCCGAGCGTGACCAACATAGGTTTGAAATCCACCTTCAGATCCAAATCACCATACTCCTCCAGGGCCCGTTGTAAAGCAAATTCATATTGAATGGCAACATAACGATATTGCTCATAAAGCGTCTTCCCAGCACTCTCGAGCGGCATCCGTTTTTCAAATCGTTCCTGATAGGCACTTTCTTCAGGCATGGCGACAGGCTGCTCCAGATGAATGGCAAGCGCATCGGGATTGTAAAACACATCGGCATCAAAACTAAGGCGACACCCCTGTTCAAGTGCCGGGCGGTTCAGTTCGATGGGATAAGAAAGGCGCGGTTCATACGTTTTGAGAGCATGCCGGTAAGCGTGCGCATGAAAAATTTCGGCATCGGTCCGCAAACGCGGAAGCGACCCGTCGGGATAGGTATAAGCCACCACAAACTTCACACTCCGTCCACTGGAACCGATCATAGCGAACAAGGTCTGCGGATATTCAACGATTTTCCGCTTCAAATCCAAAGCTTCGTCCATGCTCTTCAACCGATTGATTTCCAGCAATACCCAACCGTTATACTCCTTCAATTCGCCTTTCCGGAAAGTCCCGGCAAAGAGTAACTGAGGTAATTTCCGGGTAAACGAATAACGCCTGTCGGGATAGGCCCGCCTCAGCCTTTCACGAAAGAGCATAAGTTTCTCCCTCGTCTGTTTGTCCTTTATCCATGCTACAATTTCCTCCATGCCCATCGCCCGTTGCGCAACACGATCCCGATAGACTGTCTGCTTGGTTATCTTCATTTTATATGTTGTTTGAGAGAATTACTAACTGACATTGATTTGTTTTTCTGATGAAAAAACTTTAGTTTATTGCTTTGAAAACTTTAGTTTCTTCAGCAGGAAACAAAATTTTTGTCAGCAGAAAACCATTGTTTCCACCAGAAGAAACTTTTTGTACGTCCCTATCCCTTTGTCCATCGGTAGCCTGTCTTCCAGGAATCAAAGGTTGGTTCTTCCTCCACCCCGTTATTAAGAAAAACTTGTTGGATATAATGCTGGTCTTCGGGCGAAAAGATTCTTTCTTTGCGCTTAAACTGATAAAACTTATTCTTACCGTACGTCATCAGCAAGCGTTGCTTGATGCACTTCGCCTCCTTATAAGGAATCCGGTCTAACAGGTGATCCATGCCGACGGCATATTGCACGGGAGTATCCGCCATAAAGGCCTTACAATCTCCATCGGAATTGGTACATGCCGGATTCACAACAGAGATCGACCAATGTGTATCGGGAATAAAACGGACAATCTGGTGCCGCAAACAGTGGTCCGCGCTTTTGCAGTTTCCGTTAAAACAATGTGCAAAACCTGTCGGGACCATAGCGTAATCGAGCTTTTCTATCATATTTGCTTTTGTTTTGAATGTCTTCCAAATATAACACATATCCTTCCCAAAAGCAAATAAAATATGTAGAAAAACAGGTATATAGTGGTAGATATTGAAGAATAGTTGTAGATTATTTCCATCTACAATCACTGTATAATACATTTATTTATA
>NZ_QSDP01000177.1:0-6622 GCF_003463685.1 Parabacteroides sp. AM58-2XD | reverse complement strand
ATGTAGACAGCGACCTGTTACACGAGGATCTGTCACTTCTGAAAAATAATTAGAGGTATTCATTTTGCAATGATAAACTTTTTAGAGGAATTTTGGTGCGGTCGCCCTGATTGCAAGGTAGTCAAAATTATACTTTCATTTCTTAAGTATTCTCTTCAGGTGGGTAACGTCTTGTATTAAATTCACCGTTTCAAATTTTCCTTTATAAAACACAGCCCAGTTATTGAAAACACAAGGCAATTCCTTCGCTTTTTGTAATGTATCCACCTGAATCAATGATAGAGGGACATCATTCATTTCGCAATATTGTCTGACAATCCCAATTTTTTGATCGATATAAGGACACTGCATATCATAATAAATTGTCAGCTCTTTGCTTTCTATTTCCAGCTTTTTTGCATTTTGCGCGAACTTCGGCATTGTTCCGTCAAAAGAAAGTGCGAGCAATTCATATCCGTTATCGGTAGTATCGACTACCTCAAAACCAAACTTTTTCGCAAATGACTGGTCGGAAAGCCAGGATTTTTGTTTTTCTGCCCCGAGCATACAGATACCGGATTTACCCTTTTCTTTGGCATCGGCTATACAATATTCCATCAATGATTTTCCATACCCCTTCCCTTTGCAACTACCCAAAGTCCATAAACAATAGAGGTAATAATAGTTATCCCCGATTATGGGAACCCAGGCTGTTTCCAAAGGAGCATATTCGATAAAAATCGTTGCCTTCGCATTTAACTTTCTAAAGACATGACCTTCATTCAGCCGGTCAGAAAGCCATTGACGCTTTGCCTCAACACCCGGATGTAGCTTTTTAGTGCGGATAATGCAGCATAAATGCTCATCGGCAAGATTTTCTGTTGTTATGTTTATAAAATCAGTATCCATGTGTATCTTCGTTTCAATAGTGTAAATGTAGTGAACTTATATGAATTCTGCAATTCACCTCAAAAAACAAGCAATTCGTCAATCTTATTTGAAACCCGCTTCCCCACCCCATAGCTTTGCTGATAAATTATTAAACGACAAAAATATAAAGACGAAAAAGATCATTCAGATACTGCTTTTAGGGTTACTAGCTTATCCTTTATATGCACAGCAAACAGAAATCAAAGTTTCCGGCAAAGTGACAGATGTCAATAATGAAACCTTGGAGGGAGTAACCATCTTGCTTAAAAGTACTATTGACTCCGCCTATATTAGCGGAACCATCACAGACACTTGCGGGGTGTTTGTTCTTCCTAAGGTGAAACCGGATAAATACCTGTTGGAGTTTTCAATGCTGGGATATAAAAAGCAATACCTTACCATACAAACTAAAGAAAGCCGGCCCCTTCCTCCTGTCATAATGGAAGAGGATGCTCAACTACTTTCCGCTGTAACAATAACCGGTATGCGAAAACTGATGACGATGAAACCCGGTACGACCACTTTCGATATGGACGCCATGGTACTTGGCTCTCAGGGCAATGTGCTGGATGCATTAAGAAGTCTCCCGGGCGTAATGGTTAATGAAGATGGCAGTGTGATCCTGAACGGACAGACCGGCATTCAGGTGTTGGTCAATGGTAAAAGCACTTACCTGAGCGGAGACAAACTGGTCAATTATCTACGCTCAATGCCTGTTTCATCCATAAAAAATATCGATCTGATCACCAGCCCTTCCGCAAAATATGATGCTGCCGGCAAAACAGGACTGATCGATATCCGGACACAGAAGGTTACCGTTGAAGGCTGGACTGCCCAGGCTAATACAAGCTACCAGCAATCAGCCGATGGCAAATGGAACGTCGGAGGACGCCTGACCTACCAAAAGAATAAACTCGGACTTTTCCTCGATTATTCTCATTACCAGGGGAAATATAAATCGACGCTGGATATCTTCCGCGAATACAATTTGCAAAACACAGCATCCTCTCCCATGATGAACATCAACCAGAATTCAAGAATGAAAGATCGTAATCAGGGAGACTGGGCCCGCCTGGGAATGAACTACGATATAAACGACAACTTCTCTTTTGAGGTATCCACCAACGGAACATTGTTCAATAAGCGCATACCCGGCAGCACCGATACATACATTCAAAAATCCGGCAGTCCTGTCGACTCCTCTCTTCATACCCAAAGCCAGACTTATACCAAACAACGGGCCATTTCCGGCGGCCTTCTTCTAAACTACAAAAACGACAAGGACCAGACAGCCGACCTTTCATTCGATTATCTGCTGCACGAGCATAAACAAACGCTTTCCATGTTGAACGAAATGAAAAACCCGGAAGAACAGATATTAAACAGAGACACATTAAAAGGAGATATGAGCAGTAACATACGCATGTATTCCGCACAAACCAACTGGAGTATGCCTTTACCGGCAAAATTCAAGTTCTATTCCGGACTGAAGTTCACATGGGTAGATTTGGATAACAGTGCATTATATGCAAACCTGATGACCGGACAGTGGCTTCCCGACAACAGCCTGAGTAACAAGTATAAATATAATGAAAATATCAACGCCGCCTATATCCAGATAAACGGACAGGTTGGAAAATTCAACCTGGAAGCAGGTTTACGCCTGGAACAAACCCGTATCAGCGGAACGCAATATTCACCGGACATAAACCTGAAAGACTCTTCCTATACGGACAACTATATCCACTTGTTTCCAACGCTGACCGTGCAATACAATATACCGGAAACAGACAACAGTATCTCCTTTTTATATAACAAAAGGATCATCCGTCCAAACTATGGCGACCTGAGTCCGTTCAATTATATATGGGATGATTATACACGTTCAACCGGTAACCCCGACCTGAAAGCCGAACTCACGGATAATATAGAATTCGCTTATATTCACAAGAAATTATACCGGGCAACCCTGTTTTTCTCTTACACCAAAGCTCCTATCATGCAGAGTATTGGAATAATAGAAGACAATATAGCTGTCGTTTATCCGGAGAATTTCTAAAATAATTCAAGGATAGGGCTCCGGTTAGACGCAGGCGATCTGATCAGAAAAAGATGGTGGAGAATGAGCACTAATGCAGCCCTGTTTCATAGTTTATACAAATGGAAAAATACCGGAAAAACTATCGAAAAGAAACTATTCACACCATCAGTCAGTATCAACAACCAGTTCATACTTCCAGCCGGACTGAATGCCGAAATATCGGGCTTCTATAACGGACGTATGGCTCTCGGGCAAGCTACCGTCAATCCGCACTGGTCTGTATCGATGGCCATACAGAAAAAGGTATGGGACGACAGGCTCACACTCCGTTTATATGCCAACGACGTGTTCCAAACGAACAGACAAGATCTTGACCTCGATCTGTCCGGAAATATCGGCAAGGCATCGACCAAACAGTTCAACGACTATCGCTGCATCGGAGTATCTGTCTCAATTAATTTAAAACAAGGCAAACAATCTAAAAAAAGTAACCGTGATACAAGCATAGATCAAAGTAAAAGAATAAATTTATAGTTTGAAATCAGTTATGAAAATAAAATACAACTTCCTGAGTCCGTTGCTTATGACCATGCTAGCAATCTGCTGTTTGTGGATTGTCACGGACATGGCCTATGGGGTACGCATGTGGGAACTAGGTGCATCAGCCTGGTTCAACCGCATAAAGGCTCTCACTCTCATAATGATAAATGTTATCCTAGCCTCCCTGTTCTTCAATAGCTTGGCCAATGTTTTCTTCGACAGAAACAAAGAAAACAAACTTCTTCCTAAAATAATGGAATACTTTTGGGTGATCCTGTTTATCGTTGTCACACTCAATATCAGCCTGTACGTAATAATTATTTTCATCAATGAAATGACTTACCGCTGGGGAGAAGCCTTACTAATCAATGCCACAGCCTTGCCTATATTCCTTTTTTATTATACTTCTATCAGAAATACGATCTTAAACAAGCATTACACAGAAAAGATCATTCAGTTGGAGAAATTAAAAGTCGATCAATTGGATGCCGAACTGAAACTATTAAGATCACAATATCATCCGCATTTTCTATTTAATGCCCTGAATACCGTCTATTTTCAGATCGACGAAGAAAATGAAGCTGCTATCGAATCGATCGAACGGCTTTCCGACCTGCTCCGTTATCAACTATACGATATAAATACGAAAGTAACGATCAAACAGGAAATCGATTACTTGCAGACTTACATACAATTTCAGCAGCTCCGTATGACGGAACGACTGAAATTTGAATCATCTTTCGATATGAATCTGAAAGAACAGAAAATACATCCGCTACTGTTTCAGCCTTTATTGGAAAATGCCTTTAAATATGTAGGAGGGGATTACCTAATACAAGTTCAAATGCAACAAGAAGATTCAGCCATTCATTTTATGGCTAGAAACAGCACTATACCTGACACAGACCCAAAGGGAAGAACCGGTATAGGTATCGAGAACCTCAGAAAAAGATTGAATCTACTTTATCCCGGCAAATACCGGTTAGACATTACAAACAACGAAACTTATTTCACTGTTAATTTATTCATCGACTTATCAGAATAATATGGAAATAAAATGCATTATAACAGATGACGAACCTATCGCCCGGAAAGGATTGAAGCGATACATCAACAAAGTTGATTTTCTGACAATAGCCGGAGAATGCGAGGATGCAGTACAACTCAATAACATGCTAAAGACTGTTCATGCAGATTTGCTTTTCTTGGACATCGAAATGCCTCATCTGTCAGGACTGGATCTTTTAGCCGATCTGCAAAACCCGCCCCACATAATTATCACCTCAGCCTACGAGCAATATGCCCTGAAAGGATACGAGTTCGATGTAGTGGACTATCTACTAAAACCAATTCCATTTTCCCGCTTCCTGAAAGCGGTTAATAAAGTACATACAATGATAGAATCCGAATCAAAAAAAGAGGAGGATATATACATCTTTATAAAAACAGAGAAACAGCTAAAAAAAATCTATCTCAAAGAAATACTCTTCATTGAGAGCATGGAGAATTACATTATCATCCATACACCAGCCGCCAAAGATACAGCCAGCATCCGGTTAAAATCCATACTCGACACACTCCCTGCAACTTCATTTATGCAGGTACACCGTTCATTCATAGTAAACCTTTCCCATATACAAGCCATCGAAGGAAATCAGTTAGTTATCGGAGAACATAAAATACCCGTATCCCGCCCCATGCGTGAAGAGGTGTACAAAGCGATTATCAATAATCAGCTAATTACAAAATAGCTCGTTTAATAGAAATTTCATTAGCTCACTCATGCGAGTTATGAAGCAAATCTACTTTTAAGATAAAAAAGATAACGGCTACATATTGTGCTAGCTTTGTGGAAAAAGACAGTACTGACAACTATATAAATAAAATCCGAAATACACTATCATACTATCATTTTTTATCATAACAAATTATACAACAGACTATTACATTATGATAGTAGATGTTTTCAACTATCATTTATCTATCACTAAACTATCATACCCTGCTTAAAAAGCAGGGAAGACAGCATGCTATTTTCAGTAAGTATATAACTAATTTTCAGCAAGATAGTAAGAACTATTGTTTGACACCCGGGTCTTGATATCATCGACACCCGGGTGTAGGCATCGTCAGGATGGGGGTGTAAAACCAGGTGAGACAGGCATCCTGGCAACAAAAAGTCTGTATCCGAGTGAAGTTAAATCATAGTTTTGGTATAAAAAGGTAGTAGGCCGACGAATGATAAGATACCCTATACAGCAGTAATGAACAGCTTTTATAGTCAAAAAAAGACTAACCGTTAGTTAAAACTCTGTTAAAATGACAGTTAAATGATAGATAAATGATAGTTAAAAGTATCTACTATCATACATTAACCAACTGAAAAACAATATTCTACATAGAAAAATGATAGTATGACTGTATATAATAATCGAAAAGTATCCCAGATAATAAGAACGAAAAGTTTATCCACATCAAATTCACCCTTGGTGAAAAGAAATTCATCTTCCCCGATGCGTTCTTGATGGGATTCTTGGAGGTGGAGGAATAATATTTAAGCATACAATAAAAGAGGTAAATACTAAATTATAGTATTCTAATTAATATATCTCTATATTTTTCTTTTTCTATTGTTGACTCAGTTTTGTTGTACTCATCTATTGCAGACAACAATAGTTTGCTATCTTTGAACTGAGGGGAGGTATACTTTAACAACATAAGTTTGTCAAAGATATTTAACGAAGATGACTTTACTAATTCTCCAAAATCTGCTGTATTAAAAGGTGTATCTGTATTAAATGAAAATTGAATCCGATTATAATTACGTTTTATCCAATATAAAATATTTTCGTTTACAACACCATTGGTGAAAAGATTTGACAATGCGTATGTTATAGCCCTATTTAGTTTCACATGGGTAGCCCAATGAATTGTATCATAATATTGTATTAATAGTTCTAATTCATCATTGTTGTGAATTATTATCTCTTTAGATTCAGTATTAATTGCTGATATAATTATATCGCAAAATGAGATAATCGTAGGTGTGTATGAGTTAAAGTGTCTCTCCAATTTTTCACAAGTAAAAGGATAATCAACAATATCAATATTCTCTTTATGGTTTATTGCATA
>NZ_QSDP01000176.1:0-6671 GCF_003463685.1 Parabacteroides sp. AM58-2XD | reverse complement strand
TAGAAAAGGTACTTGATTAAGTAATATCCATACTGAATTAGAGAGCATATAACTACATAACAGTATTTCATACAATTTATTCGTAAAAGACTTTCTTAATATAAAATAATAACCTATTAATATCGGAACTGAACTATATAATAAAAAATCTATGCGAAATCCGGTGGAGGAAAATACGGAACTGTCTGCTTCTCCTGTTAAATATTCTTCTGCTCTATCAGCAATAAAAGATATACTTAATAATATGTCAGTAAATAACTTATTTATTACAAAGCTGAGTGGAATTGCCATCAACCAGATTTTCAGATAAAAGCGCACATTTGTATAGCATGATACACATATTAATGACAAAAAAGGTAAAACTACGGATTTATGAAAAGATATAGCTATAACACTAAGAATTAAAGCATATAATGTTCTCTTATAATTGACCATAGCTAATAATAATAAAGATGTAGCTATTCCATTACGTATGCCATTCACACCATATCCATAAAATGACATTGCAGTTATTAGCATCATGAAAAATACTATAAAATTATTCTGGGATAATTTATATGAAACTAAATACAATGGAAAGACATATAGAAATGCACATATCAGAAAATATAAATCTATTGATAAACCTAAATTAGCACATGTCTGTGTCATAATTTCAAATCCAATGTCTCTGGCTTCTTCACTATCAATGATTTTCCCAGCTAAATATTCTATATAAAATCCACCATATCGCACAGAATCTACAAAAACATCTTCATTCCACCATTCCCTATATCCAATAAAGAATATGCAAAATAGTAATAATGAAAACATCCCGAAATCTGCTATAAATTTATTGGAAATATATTTTTGTCGTAACAATAAATATATTGCAGTAAAAATAACAGCTGTCGCTAATAAAATTCGATATATCAGAGCTTGTGTAGTTGCTTCAAACATGTTAAATGTTCTCTACTTACTATAATGTCCTATTATTTTTAAGATCTTGTGAGATAAAGCTACTGGAGATAGTAAGAGTCTCACAATGTTAGTAGACTTTTTCTCACCTGTTTGTATTTGTGTCTCTAGGCCTTCATCCCAATATACCAGTGCCGGTACTATTCCATATAAATTAAAGTGCTTTTTCATAAGAAGCCAATCATCTGCAACCCAATAAGGTTTATGTGCAAGGCCACAAATTAATTTTGCAGCTGCCTTGTTAATGATATATCCAGCAGTATAGGCTCCAAAATATAGTTTATTCAAACTAAAGTCTGCATCTATTTTTTTTATCCTAAAAGAATAGGAAAATCTTGGTGTTAATAATATCAACTGAGGTGTTTCATCAATTTCTAATTCTTCAATTATATTTAATTGATTAGAAAGGCAAGCATCATCTTCTAAGATAAGTGCAGCTTTTTCGTTACTATCTATAAGCTTTTTATAAGATTTTATATGACTAAGGGTACATCCAATCTCGGCAAGCAAAGGGCTTCTTCCATATAATTTATAAAATGTATCATAATCAAAAAGAGATTTTGCTTCATCTGTACTAAATTGTTTACCATCAATAGCATCGATAAACTCTACATCTAAAAAAGAGAATCTATTTAACTGCTTTTGCATATGTTTTTTTCTTTCAACCGCCCGCTGCAAATTAATAACGAAAGTTTTCATATTCCTATAAAGTGATTTTTGCATATGTTTTTTTCTTTCAACCGCCCGCTGCAAATTAATAACGAAAGTTTTCATATTCCTATAAAGTGATTTTTCTTTGAAGTTCTTTAAATCCTACATAAATAAACGTTTTAGTTGAAACACCTAATCCTTTTATCGTATATAAGGGCCAGTACCAGTCATTATGTACAAATTGAGGGAGGCTTTTTGCTATGAGGATACCTATGATCCCTAATTTCAACCATGCAATATTGATATAACAAAATAATGATATTGCAATGGCTGTCAGTAACACACTTTTAACGAAAGGAAATTCATTTTTCGTTGCCGTAATTTGACACATATTCCAACAATTCCCATCTAACAGCCAGATAATTGCAGCAAAAATAAGCAATGGTAGAGAAGGAAGTGATGTTTGAGATCCAATTAATGATAAAATAAAATCTCCAAGTAAAAGAAAAAGAATGATACCTATAATATACAAGATATTAAATAAAAACATAACGAGGCTGCTTCAGATAATAATTGCTCTTTTTTATTCATTACTCTCAAAGAAGCTAAGCGAGGTTGATAAATTGAAAACATAATACCAGATATACTTTGAATGAGAAATAATATTTGTGACATTAAGCCAAATGTACCAACTTCATTTAAAGATAAATATATCCCAGCCAACATCATAGTAGCTCCTTGAGTTAGATAGCCTGACAGTGCGCAAAAACCTAGTTTTTTAGAATTATACCAAATTACATTAAACAGTTCTCGTTTCTTTTCTCTAGTAATATTATAGTTTGAAATACTTTGTTTTAAATCTTGAGTGAAGTAATATTGATTTGCTAAGAGCCTTGTTAAAAATACTGCAAATAAATTTGCAATAACTAAGCCCAATAATCCACAATCTAACATTAATAAGAGGAAAGCTATGAATATCTTTAGCATATTTCCATATACAATTACTTTGTTGGATTCCATTATTTTACCTGCACCAATCAATAGGGCTGTAAAATATGAATAGTATATCTGTAGAAAGACGCTAAAGGAGTAAATTACCCAAATGATGGCACTATTCTTTATATCGTTAAATCCATTTGTTACATGATATATATATAAAGTTCCTACAGTAAGCATCCCTGATAAAACAATCCCTCCCATAATACGATATAGCCACTTTGCTGTTGAAATTAGAGTTGCAAGCAAACTATAATCAATGCAGGTCGCACCTTCAAAAGGAACTTGAGATAATCCTTCTTTTCTAATTTCTTTAGCACCGCTATATATATATGTGACGTTTCGTGCAAACTGTGGAGAAAAACCGAAATCAACCAAGGAAGCTAATGTGCCTACAGAAAGCATAATATAGTTCATTCCGACTTCTTCTGGACTCAATAATTTAAGTATTAAAGGTAATATTAGAACTCCAGATGCTACAGTGAAAAATTTAGCAAAATATCCCCACAAGACATCTTTCTTCGTAACTGTAATTCCGTCAAAATGCATAGTAAGTAAGCGTCCAATGTAAGCACTCAATTTAGGGCATCCCCCTTTGAAAGGGCACTTTTCAGTGCCCTAAATCGAGTTTTGTTAATAAATCAGCTTTGAATTTAACATTGGCTGGTAGCCAAAGTGATTTTGTCAGGAACCATGTTAACGTAATCCCTGCACCCGTTAAAGATCTTTTGAAAAAGCCCCGATAAAGTTTCAGATAGAACCGCCATGAAGCTTTACTGTTCCTATCATACTGTGATATGTTGCTGCCATCTCAGCACAACATTCAGATATAACACTTCTTATAGTGGTCATATTTACGCACCATGCACCAGGTCTCATCGCAGTTCACTATCGAATCCTTTTCCAAGGCCATGGCTTTCAGAACCATAATCATTTTGTCTAAATACATCTTACCCTTCTTCAGCCAGTTGTGAAGTGTGTTCTTAGATAGGGTCCATTCCCATGTCAGTCAGCTACTCCCCATAAAATCCTTGATCACTCATTTGTGACCATTTCAAATACATTTCTTTGTAATTTTCTTTTATAAACTCACGGATAATGCGTAGTTGTTTGTCCTTCAAATTGCCTTGTTCCTTTATTACTGTATCTCCATTTCCCTTAACAAAAAACTTAGCGGAACCAACTTCTGTTAAACGACGGTCACTTGCATGGACATGCATGGCTTCAACCACACAATGGGAAGTAAAATAAAGAAAGTATCCACATACCATAAAATCATAATATTTCGGCATATCAGCTATCCTCCTTCATATATTTTTGATTACGGGTCCAATATCCGATTACGATTTCTACCTCTACGTCATCCATGTTGGTTTCCAACACCTCACCATTGGGTCGTATCACCAAAGCGTGATTCGGGTTATTCAAACCAATAATCCGGATGTTTCCATCTTCCATCCACATGAAGGCATAGCCACACACAATCATGGAAGAGGATTCTAATATTTTATTTATTTCTTTATCTCTCAACATATCTTATTTCCACCGATTTTATTGGTTTCAAGAATACATGAGGATCTATATACAAATTTTGAAGAATCGGTACAAGATCTATATAATCTTCTATCTCACCGATATCCTTGTATTTCGCCATCACCACAATATATCCATTATCCCATTCTTTTACAGACGTATAACGTTCTAACTTAGGCGAAGTACGAAAACGTATATTTTGAAAGCCATAGCGGAAGGAGGACATGTCTCCATCACTGGACAACAGTGCCAAAGAGGATTTTTTCTTATCTGTATTGAATGCTTGCATATCAAATTGATTATATGCAAATATAGTCAATTCCTTTTTACAGCAAACATTTTTCCCTAAATATTCGATTGTCTTCCTCAACCCCTCGTCAAGCTTTATCTTGGATTCTCAATCCAGTTTCTCATACTCCGAATTCCGACTTATAAACTCCGGCACGATCGATTTCATCATTTTTACGGTTTCCAACTTTTCTACTTGGATTGCCCAATCTATTAAATGATCAATACTGGCTGATATCTCGGCAAAATCATATTCACGCACTTTCGCACGGAAAATTTTAGCATTTATGGTAGGAAGCGTATTTTCCTTAGTTGCCAACAACTCTTCATACAATTTCTCACCCGGACGAAGACCGGTATATTTTATTTCAATGTCTTTATCGGGAATAAGGCCTACCAACTCTATCATTCGACGTGCCAGATCGGCTATCTTTACCGGAGTCCCCATATCAAACACAAAAATCTCGTTCCCTTCTCCCATAAATGCAGCTTCCAAAACAAGACGACAGGCCTCCGGAATTGTCATAAAATAACGGATGATGTCTGGATGAGTGACGGTCAAAGGACCTCCTTTTGCCAGTTGGTCACGAAAACGAGGAATAACAGAACCATTGCTCCCTAATACATTCCCAAAACGAGTAGTGATAAATCGAGTTTTACCAGGATGGATTCCTTTATTTATCGCAATACTCAGACTTTGTACATAGATTTCGGCCAAACGTTTGGAGGCTCCCATCACATTCGTAGGGTTAACCGCCTTGTCCGTAGAGATCATGATAAATTTGTCTACATCATATTTTACAGACATGTCTGCCATATTACAGGTTCCCTGGACGTTGGTGTGCACAGCTTCGCAAGGGTTTTCTTCCATCAAGGGAACATGTTTATAGGCTGCCGCATGAAAAACATACTGAGGATGGAATCGTTTAAAAACACTTTCCACTCGAGCCAACATCCGGACATCTCCCATAATCGGAGTGAAAACAACTTCCGGATATCGATCTTCCAACTCCAGACGAAGAGTATGCATAGGTGTCTCGGCACTATCAAACAAGATCAATTGCTTTAATCCTAATTTACATAGTTGACGACAAAGTTCACTACCGATAGAACCGGCGGCTCCTGTAACCAGCGTAACTTTTCCTTTTAATTCACCTGCTATTTTTTTTAGATTGATATTTATTTCATCACGCCCTAACAGGTCTTCAATACGAATCTCAGGTAAATTATGCAGGTTGACTGTTCTGCTTTTTAACTCGTTCATTGCTGAAAATACCAACATACGAATCTTTTTTTTCTCGCAATAACGCACCAGACGTTCACTTTCTGCTTTTACGACATGATAGTCGGTAAACAAAATCGTCTTGATCCCTTTTCGATCCACTAATGCATTAAATTCCATCTGATTCTTGACAGAATAAACGGGATAGCCTCCTATACGAATTTTACTTCTCTCCCCTATTCGTATATATCCTCCAATCTGACAACTATCAGATTGTTTCCATAGAGAAATTACAGATGAGCTTGATGATGTATCTTCTTCCCTATAAATTAATAACTTCTCATTATTGGAAGCAATACTTCTAACTATCATGCTATACATCATTATTAATAAAGCACGAAACGTTGTCAGAATAAAGAAAGTCAGGAATAAATCAAGCAAACCTCCTAAAAAGATTTGAAGAAAAGATAACGAGTGGATAAAACAGGAAAGGGCTACAATCATCAAAGTCGCTTTCACAAAAGAGGCAATAGCAATACGCCCCGTCTCTGCAAAAGTTGAATGACGAATGACACCTTTATAGGTCTGGCAGGAAAGAAAACAAATTGTACTGCATAAGATGGAAAAGAGATTTATATAAATAAACTCACGTACCGGCAGACTTATTTTCAAAATATTGCCAAGGGTCGCAAATACTAAAAAAGTGGATAAAACCGAGAAAAACAGGTCTATAAAAAAGATAACCCAGCGATTGAAGTATTTTTGCTTCGAGAAGAGGATGATAAAATCACTGATTTTCAACACATTAATACTAGTTATATGTTATAAAAATGCTCGTCAGTCCCATAATTAGAATGACGATTATCGCTTGTTTTTCAAAGCCTATATAAAGAAAAGGATGACTAAAAAAAACGATCGTTTTTTCTAGTCATTTCACCAGGGCAACCGCACCAAAATTTCTATTAAAATATGTTTTGTGGCATAAATCATTAAAATATTTCAAAAAAAGTTGTGTAATTGGGGA
>NZ_QSDP01000175.1:0-6760 GCF_003463685.1 Parabacteroides sp. AM58-2XD | reverse complement strand
CGATTTTTTTACTCGTTAAATTTCATCGATTTTTTTACTCGTTAAATTTCATATATAAATTTGTTAAGAGATGTGTTAGAAGTGGTTTAGTGTATATTGATATTCATTTTGTATAAAAAAGGAATAAATGAATTATAATAAAACAAACTTTTAACACATCTCTATGAACGGTTTTAATCACAAGGTTTACAACCAAACCATCCTCCTTCACAACATTTTGTATAGCTTTCATCTGTCCACCAACAAGAACCTCCAACAGATGGTGTACATTCTTGTTCTGCTAATGCATTTATATTAGCTAGTGCCAAGTCTGACAGTTCCATCTTGTTCTGACTTTGGCCGAAATTCCAACTAGCTGTAGCTGCTATCGCAACTAGAGCTATGATACCGAATAACTTTTTCATATCCGTATATGTTTAATTATTTATTAAAATCATTATTTAATTAGGCTATTTTCTATCTTTGCCTACTATTCTTCGGATTAGATAGTCGAATGGCACCTGTATCATTCTATTTTGTCGGTTATATTACCTTGATACACCTCTTTTTCGGGGTCTCCGGGAGTTTGCTTGTACTATTTTGCGGTTGTGCAGCAAACTCCCCTTCGTTCGATCAACGAACATTCCCCTTTATATTTACTTTGACAGGTTGATTGTTAATACTATTGTACTTGATCGTAACGACTTCATCGAAGAAACCTGTATCCTTCGGTGTCATCTTAATTCCCACCCGGAGGGATTCTTCGGGTTTCGCAGGTCGTTTACTGCTATATTGTGTATGGGGTTACCCAAAACTACGACTTTGTTGTTCTTGTCCAGCAGGAATGTCTGGAAAGTTATATCAGCCGGGAACTTGTTCAAGTTGTTCAACCGGTCGTCCAAATCAATACAAATGGGATGGTCGAAACCATTACATTTCAGCATGTAACGTATTTCCCTCGCATCTTTGGATGTATAAAGAAGAGGAAAGGTACTTTATTTTGTATTACTGAATCGGTATATTCGATCAGTTCCTTCCATTTATCCAGTTTCAGTTTACAGTTGGTGCAACCGATGGAGTCTACATATATTAATACTTTATACTCAGATTGCGGAATCTGAAAATCCGTGGTATCTGTCAGATAACGGGTAAAAACGACATTTTCAGGGAACACAATCTGTTTTCCCTGCCATTCGTTTACGAGTTGCAGTATCTGTTTTTCCTTCTCTTTCTGCTTGTTGTGGCAGGAGAAGAAGGTGGTTGCTATTAATAATATGTAAAGATAAAAGGCTTTCATTTCGTTTGTTAAATCTTAAATTTCACAATCGGATCATCGCTTTTCACCTCAACGGCAACGATTATGTTTTATTTTTGGCTAATATAGGGATATTTATTGGAAAAAGCAAGAGTATTTATTCTTTTAAGACAATAAAAATCAATGTTATTGTCATTTTTACAAATCAGCAATTAGCATAACACAGAGAATAATGGAGGTAAAATACATGCAGTTTATATACATACTAAATGTAAAAAACAAATCATCTACAACAAAACACCCTCTATCTACCACTATCCCCTACTTTTCAACCACCAAATACAACCGCCCCCTGCTCGCCAGGTGCGTCATTACCCCTACTTTCTTCAGGAAACGACCAAAGACAGACACTTTACTCATCGGTAGTTTCACACCGCTCTTCTTTTGTAGCGAAAGGTAAATTTCTCCGGCTGATGCTTTTATACCCTCCTCTTTATGCTGAGAAGGACGATAATATTGGAAAAATAAATCTTCGTACAATGGACGCTGTTGAAACTCTTCATTCGCCTGCATCTGCAACGCCTCTTCTTCGTGGGTCAGCCAGTAACGTTCGTTGTTATTCAATGCGGCAACCGCCTGCGCGTAGAGTTGTGCATACTCAACCGGCTGCGCATTGTCTATCATCCCCTTCACCTCAATGCAGATGAAACGGCGGCTGCCGGAAGGATCGCCCAGGAGATCCGTATGGTTGCTCGTGGCGATGAACGAAGCATAACGCTTCACCGCCTCCACCTGCGTAGCATAGGGTTTACGCAGATTCACGACCGGCTTCTGCAACAGATGTTTCAGGAAGCCTTGATGCTTGACACTCACCTGGTCGAACTCGTCGATGTTGATCAACCCAAAGCGAGTAATATATAATTCGGCATCCCGCTTTTTACTGAAGTCGATACTGTCTGCATAATACCGGTTCAACTCCGGTGGCAAAAGGTTGAAACAGAAAGTGGACTTCCCGCACCCTTGTCCGCCCACCAACAAAGGAGAGAGGCTGTTGCCATGCTGTTTGCCGCGTCCCTGCCAATGCGCCACCATAGAGAGAAACCAGGTGTAAAACAACTGTTCCCACCGCACGTTATCGCATGGGATGCGGGCAGCCAACGGGCGGATACGATCTTTGCCATCCCACGCTGGTAAATGGGCCAGGTAATCTTCGATAGGCGCATAATCCGGAACACGGTCTGAAAAGACAAAACGCCGCACATCCCTGTCCCACAACTGCAAACCCTCCTTTTGAGCATTCAGGGCGACACTGTTCAACACACGGTCTGTCACCGGACGATAGTTGAAACAAAATGTGTTTTTCTCCCGATATTCCGGACCACCGGACATCAGGTTGTAACGGAAATCATAGCGACGGTTCATAAATTCCTCCATTTTCAATGCCTGTAACTGTTCGGGTTTGCAAAGAGGCGTACTTCCAAAATCCGAACCGGGAGCCAACCGGTAGGCATCGCCCAATGTCTCGCGGATCTCCACTTCCGAAATCAACTCTCCCCAATAAAGTTGCGTCCACTTCACACAATCCTCCAGCTCCACCCCGGCTGCAAAACAAAGTCTGCCAAGCGTGACCAACATCGGTTTAAAATCGACCTTCCGATCCAAATTCCCATGTGCTTCCAACGTCTGCTGCAAAGCAAATTCATATTGAATGGCGACATAACGATATTGCTCGTAAAGCGTCTGCCCGACACTCTCGACCGGCATCCGTTTCTCAAACTGTTCCTGATAGGCACTCTCTTCAGGCATGGCGGTAGGTTGCTCCAAATGGATGGCTAGCGCATCGGGATTGTAGTACACATCGGCATCAAAACTAAGCCGACAGCTCACCTCCAACGACGGGCGGTTCAACTCGATAGGATAAGAAAGGCGCGGTTCATACGTTTTGAGAGCATGCCGGTAAGCATGCGCATGAAAAATCTCGGCATCGGTCCGCGTGCGGGGAAGCGACCCGTCGGGATAGGTATACCCCACCACAAACTTCACACTCCGCCCACTGGAACCGATCATAGCAAACAAAGTCTGCGGATATTCAATGATTTTCCGTTTCAACACCAACGCTTCGTCCATGCTCTTCAACCGATTGATTTCCAACAATACCCAACCGTTATACTCCTTCAACTCCCCTTTCCGGAAAACACCGACAAAAAGCAACTGGGGTAATTTACGGGTAAACGAGTAACGTCTATTGGGATAAGCCCGCTTCAGCTTTTCACGAAAATGTTCAACTTTATCTCTCGTCTGCCCATCCTTTACCCATGCTACAACATCATCCATGCCCATCGCCCGTTGCGCAACATGATTCCGATAAAGAGTCTGCTTGGTTATCTTCATTTTATACGCTGTTTAAATGTTTTACTTACTGATACAAATTTGTTTTTCTGCCTAAAAAACTTTTGTTTTATACCTAGAAAACAAAAGTTTTCCGCTAAAGAAACTTTTGTTTCTTCGGCAAGAAACTAAAGTTTCCCTCCGAGTGAACCTTTTACACATACCTATCCCTTGGTCCATTGGTAGCCGGTCTGCCAAGAATCAAAAGCCGGTTCTTCCTCCACCCCGTTACTAAGAAAAACCTGCCGGATATAGCGTTGGTCTTCCGGCGAGAAAAGCCTTTCTCTGCGCTTAAACTGATAAAACTTATTCTTACCGTATGTTGACAACAAACGTTGCTTAATGTTCTTCGCTGTCTGATAGGGAATCCGGTCTAATAGGTGGTCCATGCCGACGGCATATTGCACAGGGGTATCCGCCATAAATCCCCTACAATCTCCTTCAGGATTAATACATCCCGGATTCACGATGGATACAGACCACTGCGTATCGGGGATAAAACGGACAATTTGATGCCGCAAGCACTGGTTCGCCAGCTTGCAGTTCCCGTTAAAACAATGCACAAAACCGGTCGGAACCATTGCATAATCAAGTTTTTCTATCATATCGTTTACTTTTTGAATCTTCTTCAAATATAACATATATTTCCGTCAAAAGGAAATATAAAAAGATAAAAAACAATAATATCGTGGTAGATACAGCAGGATAATTGTAGATACATTTTATCTACAATTATTATGAAACGTCTTAATTTACAAAGGCTATCAATCATAATTGTAGATATTGTAGAAAAAAAAGATAAAAAAACAATGGGGAGATACGCATATGGTGCATACCTCCCCATTTTCTGCAAAGAACAAATAAATTGCGAGACAGTCAGCAGCTTACGCTACCACGCCAGACAAAAGTGTAGCGGTTGGATGCTGATTCCACTTTGGTACCATCGATATACTGTACATCCAAACTGACATAGCCGGATTCCTGTAACAGCAGAACAATGGCTGAAAACAACGATTTTATGTGTTCCTTTAAACGTTTGCCGCGGAAATCATTGATCGTGCGGAAATCGGGAGTACTATTACCAGACAACCACATGAAGTGAATATTCTCCTGCAAGGCCTTTTCTATTTTGCGACAAGAATAGATATTGTTCAGGTATGCATAAAACAGAACTTTGAGCATCATACGGGGATGGCAGCTGCTGGTACCTCCACCTTTATATGCCCAGAGCAGACAACTAATATCCAAGGTGTCTACAACACTGTTTACAACACGAACGGGATGATTGGGAGCTATCTTTTCCGATAAGCTGGTCGGAAAAAGTACATTTTGGTTGGATGTTAACTCTTTAAATACTATCTTAGCCATTGCTATAATGTTTGGTTTTTGCAACGGTAAGATAATACTTTTTACCGAAATAAACAATAGCAAAAGGGGCTATCCGACTTTTTGGACAGCCCCTTTAATTCTAATAATTTATTCAATCTAATATGACCGGATCTATAACGTTAAATCATAGATTATGTGTCTATTTGTGAAGAAAAAGACGTATCTTTGTATCAAAATCAAATAAGCATAACAATGGAACCATCTATATACAGTTTTTCACTTTGTGCCGCACTGCCGTTGATGTTATTCTTCGGCTTTTATTTTTTGTTTGCAAAGACTCCTGAAAAGAAAATTTTCAAGAATTATCTCCGCTCCCGACAGATTATGGGTATAGCTATGCTGCTGCTTTCGGCAAATTATTCGGTACATTTCTTCTTTGGTATCCGATTCAAAAATGCGGATTCTTCCATATTGATGAACATGTCCACATACTTCCTGTGCTATTCTCTGTTCAGTTCGGCATTAATAATGTTGCTTGATTGTTTTTACATTACCAAACGGCGTGTGTGGACACATATCATTTTATGGATTATATTCTCAACTCTTTCCGGAGTTGTGTTGTTCCTGTTGCCAAGCGGAATCATGCAAAAAATCTCTTTATTTGCTTTAGCTGTCTGGTTAATCGTTTTTGGAGTCGTTTTAGCTCGCAGAGTCATAATTGCATATCGTAGAGCCATTCGGATTTTCAATGAAACTCAGGCGGATGATATAGGCACATATATCGAATGGCTTTCCATATTCACTTATTGGGCTGTTATCTTCGGTGTCGGATGCGGATTGCTGACATTTCTGCCAGACAAATATGTTTTTATCTGGATTTTGTCGTCAATACCGTTCTACAGCTATCTTTTCTACAGCTATCAGAACTACCTGCTGTTCTATGAACAGGTGGAAAATGCTTTTGAGCAAGATATACAGTCTGAAGAAGAACTTCTGACAGATACGGAAACAGAACCTGAAATAGTTTCTGAGAAAGAAGTTCCAGTGTCCTATACAGAAATTATAGAGAAAGTGGCCAACTGGATAAAGACAGACGGCTATGTCCAGCAGGGACTTACCATAAAAGAACTGTCCGAAATACTTCATACGAACCGTACCTATCTTTCCGCTTATATCAAGACTACGTATAAAATGACATTCCGCGAATGGATAACCGATCTCCGGTTGGAGTATGCGAAAAACATACTGAAGGAGCATCCGGAAATCAATATACAGAAGCTGGCTGAGTCTTCCGGTTTTCTTTCCCGCAGTAACTTTATCAAATCATTTACCGAGAAGGAAGGATGTACGCCTGGCAAGTGGAAAAAAGCAAATCTGGAATAATTTGTGTGGTAAAAAGCCGATGAAAAAGGTCTCAGAAGCTCATTTTCAAAAAGTGCTCAAGCGACAAAAAAGTGCTAATTCGACAAAAAAAAGTGCTCAAACGACAATTTGAAAAGTGCTCAAACGACAATTTTTATAAAACGCTGTATTTCAACAGAAAAAGTTTTTGTAATATTTTGGGCGCTGAATGGCATTTATTACCTTTGGAGAAGACAAAGATAATAAATTCAAGTTTATATGAGCAGAAAAATCACTTTTCTTACCAGGGCAACCGCACCAAAATTTCTATTAAAATATGTTTTGTGGCATAAATCATTAAAATATTTCAAAAAAAGTTGTGTAATTGGGGAATAAAGGTAATCTTGCAGATAGAAAAGTCTTAACTATGAAAATAGAACCTTAACGACTGGATTTTTTACGTGAAGA
>NZ_QSDP01000174.1:0-6850 GCF_003463685.1 Parabacteroides sp. AM58-2XD | reverse complement strand
ATGTAGACAGCGACCTGTTACACGAGGATCTGTCACTTCTGAAAAATAATTAGAGGTATTCATTTTGCAATGATAAACTTTTTAGAGGAATTTTGGTGCGGTCGCCCTGATGCAGCTCAGTCCCATCCGCCAAATGAAAAATTTCTTCATTATCTCTCGACATGCCATAGAAATCGCGCGGACCGATACGATAAGAAGCGCCAAACTCTGATTTTTTGTGGTTGATCTTTCCTGAAAAACGATGTTCACCCCATAAAGCATTCACCCCCTGGCTCATATCCAGACTCAATGTCCCTCCCGTTTCCGGACGGCGGACAATATAATCAAGCACAACTTCCGCATTACCATAGCGCAATCCGGGATTATCATGATATTCTATACGGATAATATCAGAAGGCAATAATGACTTTATTTCTTGCAATTCTACTTTCACACCGTTAATGCGAAGTTGCACTTCTCCGTTTCCCGGCACTTTAATTTCGCTTGACATCGGATTTACTTGTATTTTAGGCAACATCAGCTGTTGAAGTAAATCCATCCCGTTCGTAGAAGCCTTTACCTGCCGGTCAGAAGGGAACACCAGCTTCCGGTCGGAGCGGCTGCTTGTATTGGAGGCACTGACAGTAACGCCATCCAAAGAAACCGAGGCATCCTCCATCGGAATATCACCCAAAGTCACACTCTTATTAAACCCGTTCAGGGAGACATACTGTGTTTCATATCCCAGACTGGAAATAACCAGCAGATAATCTCCGCTTTTCACCTTGTCTAATACAAAACTGCCCTTTCCATCGGTAGTTGTTCCAAGGACAAACACGGAATCCGTCGTTTGCAGAACAACATTTGCAAATTCAAGCGGCTCCTTATTCCGTCCATTCTTCACCAGACCTTTTATCCCTAAATTTTGAGCAAAAGCTCCCTGCATCATGCAGCCAAGCAGCATGATACCGAATATAATTCGTCTCATAAGTTTATTGTTTTTTATCTGTCGCAGGGTGGCCTCTCCTGCTTTCGTTTGTTTCTATTCATAAGACGGAACAACCCGGGAAAAGGTTACATCCATTTTGAAAAAAAGTAGATTTCTTTTTTTATTCCTGTTTAACATCTTATGTTTCAGTATTAAAGAAAAACAGTATCTTTGAATAAAACAAACAACACACATGGATATATTAAACACCTGGATCAGCGCCATTAACGATGTTTTATGGTCATATATATTAATTATCATGCTATTGGGTTGTGCCATCTGGTTTACCCTGAAAACTCGTTTCGTACAATTCCGCATGATAAAAGAAATGATAAAATTGCTTGGAGATTCTACCGGAAAATCTAAAAACGGTGAAAAACATATCTCTTCTTTTCAGGCATTTGCCGTATCGCTGGCAAGCCGTGTCGGAACAGGCAATCTGGCGGGAGTAGCTACGGCAATTGCGGTTGGCGGTCCGGGAGCCGTATTCTGGATGTGGATCATTGCTTTATTGGGAGCCTCCAGCGCCTTCGTCGAATCGACATTAGCACAATTATATAAAAGAAGAGGAAAAGACTCCTTTATCGGAGGGCCGGCCTATTACATGGAACGCGGCCTCGGGTTACGATGGATGGGCGTGTTTTTTGCTGTATTGATTTCTATCACTTTCGGCTTCGCCTTCAATTCGGTACAAAGTAACACGATCTGCGCGGCTTGGGAAGGGGCCTCGGATTCGACCACAGGATTATTGGCGGCATACTAACCATCCTGACCATCCTCATTATCTTTGGTGGCATTCAACGGATCGCGAAAGTGAGCAGTATTATTGTTCCTGTAATGGCTCTCGGATATGTTGCGCTGGCATTAGGCATCGTTCTTTTCAATATAGGAAAACTTCCGGCCGTACTGGAACTCATCATCGGTAATGCTTTCGGATGGGAACAGGCTATCGGCGGAACGGTCGGAGCCGCTTTGATGCAGGGAATCAAACGGGGCCTGTTCAGTAATGAGGCAGGTATGGGTTCGGCTCCAAACGTAGCGGCAACAGCCGATGTATCGCACCCCGTAAAGCAAGGTCTTATCCAGACATTAGGTGTTTTCACCGACACGTTGATCATCTGCACCTGTACGGCCTTCATCATCCTTTTCAGCGGTGCCCCGCTCGACGGAAGCGTGAACGGCGTACAACTGACGCAACATGCACTGACCAATGAAGTTGGAAGTATCGGCAGTATCTTCGTCGCTGTAGCCATTTTGCTGTTCGCATTCAGCAGTATAATCGGTAACTATTATTACGGAGAAGCCAATATACGATTCGTCACTCAAAAGAAAAGCGTGTTGTTCACCTACCGCCTGTTAGTCGGTGGAATGGTGATGTTCGGTGCTTTGGCAAGCCTCGACCTGGCCTGGAGCCTGGCCGATATAACAATGGGACTGATGACGATCTGCAACCTGATTGCCATCTCCCTGCTCGGTCGTCAGGCATTCCTCTTACTCAATGATTACATCACCCAGAAACGAAAAGGAATAGCAAGCCCCGTATTCACCAAAAACAGCATCCCTGAACTTAAGGACAAGGCAGAATGTTGGTAAAAAGCATCATACATTTTGTATGATACAAAATGTATGATAAAATAAACTGAAAAGTTGTTCCATAGGCTAGAACTGACTTTCTGAACTTCTTACTGATAGATCAGACTAAACAACCGCTCCGGCGCGAACACCTCATTTGCCACCTCCTGTATCTCTTCGGCAGTCAGGCTTTCGACCTTGCTGAAAACTTCCGGAAGGGTATCATACCGGTTATAGTGGAGGAAACTCTTTCCCAAACCGAGGAAAAGTCCTTCTTTATTATCTCCCGAAACACCTAACTGGCCGATAACCTGCTTTTTGGCAGCTGCCAGTTGCGTAGCAGACAACTTGATGTCACGTATCTTACCTAACTCTTTATGGACCAGTTTCAGGCTTTCTCCATATTCTTCGGATCCGTACCAAAGTAGATGCTTGCCAGGCCGGTATCAGTATAAGAAGTAACATTCGATTCCACATTATAAACCAATCCATGCTTCTCACGGAGTGAAACATTCAGACGGTTGTTCATGCCCGGGCCACCCAGCATATTATTAAGCAGGAACAACGGTATCCGTTTTTCATCATGCATACTATAAGCACGACTACCGATCAGTACATGTGCCTGGTGTGTATCCTTATGCACTTTCTTCACACACGGAAGGATTCCGGCAGGTGCCACCCGGTTGCGGGAAGCAATCGGGAAAGCGATATCCGACAGCAGACTTTCCGCCAGTTTAACGATCTTCTTGAAATCCACGCGCCCCATTGAAAAGAATACCATATTCTCCGGCGCATAGAAACGACGCATAAACGAACGGCCCGATTCAGAATTAAAAGTCAGAAGAGAAGCCTCATCTCCCAATATATTATGTCCCAGCGCATGTCCGTCATAAAGCAAATTCTCGAATTCATCGAAGATCAGTTCCGAAGGGCTGTCCTCATACGAATTGATCTCATCCAGGATCACATCCACTTCTTTCTCTATTTCCTGTTGCGGAAACTGTGAATGGAAGATCAGGTCCGTCAGCAATTCGAAAGCACGCTGATAATGTTCTTCCATAAAGATAGAATACACAAATGTCTCTTCCTTGGTCGTATAAGCATTCAGTTCTCCGCCTACATTCTCCATCCGGTTCAGGATATGCCAGGCTTTTCGCTTTTCGGTACCCTTAAACATCATATGCTCCACAAAATGAGCCAGGCCAAATTCGTTCGATTCTTCATCCCGGGTTCCGGCATTTACAGCAAATCCACAGTACGAAACCGGCGATTCCATCGGCAAATGTACCATACGAAGACCATTAGGTAAAATATGTGAGAAGTAATGCATTGTTTTCTTTTTGCTTATTTAGAACTTGCAAAAGTACAATAAATAAAAGGAGAAAGGAAGAATGCTGGATAAATTTCCGTGGTAGACAATCTTTAAAGTTATACTCAGACCACCTTCCATCCTTCGATATTCCTTGTTTTAGAACTGAAATTTATAGCTAGCTTAACCAATTTGCGGGGATCGTGAGCAAACGGCTCGGCATAACCTTTCTCTTCGATCTGGCGAATCGCTTCTTCTAATGTTCCGTTCAATTTGAACTCCATTATATAAATGTAAGCCGGAGTTTTCAGGATTAGATCCGCCCTTCCACGATTGGTGTGATATTCAGCATCAACATAAAATCCCATCAAGCAACTTATAATATAAAGTACATTTTGGTAATGTTTCTCCAAATCGCCGACCAAGTCGTAAGGAATGTTACAGAAAAAGGTTTGAAGCCTGGAAAAGAAAGAGTCGTAATCGCCAGTTTCCACTTCACCTACAAATTTACGGATATTGAAAGTCGTATCCGTTTCCTTTACATCGGCATAATAAGGCAACAGGTATTTAAAAAAGCCTTCTTTGACCTCCAAATTCGGGAAACCCAACGTATATAATTTGAAGCGCTTATCATATCCTTTGATGGTCAGATATCCACTTTGATAAATTACCGGTATCGGATTTTTCGAAAAGGAATCAATACTATCCAACACATCGGAATCTGTTTCCACCTCTTCCAATTCCCATAAATCATAACGGGATCTTTGCAAAAGGTACACCAGAAAACTTGGTGTTCCCGTTGCAAACCAATAACTATCGGGACGCATGGCATAAAACGTATTCAGTAAGCTGAAAGGATTATAGATACCCTCCGAATTTTCGGTAAAATGATAACCGTCATAATTTTCCCTTAACAATTC
This sequence comes from Parabacteroides sp. AM58-2XD, assembly GCF_003463685.1. Classification (NCBI taxonomy): domain Bacteria; kingdom Pseudomonadati; phylum Bacteroidota; class Bacteroidia; order Bacteroidales; family Tannerellaceae; genus Parabacteroides; species Parabacteroides sp. AM58-2XD. The sequence continues at coordinate 2,082 of NZ_QSDP01000174.1, read as the reverse complement.
AACAGTTTCATCATAAGTCAGATCCTCTTTGGTTGCCAATGTATGGATATCCAAATCAAAATAATGATGTATCTCCTTTTCAGTCAGACCACAAATAGCGGCGAAATCAGGGTTCATTGAAATGTCGTTCAAGTTATTCAAATCACTGAAAACACTTATTTTCCCAAATTTGGTCACCCCTGTCAAGAAAGCGAATTTGATATAACTATCCATGCTCTTCATCACACCGTAGAAAGGCTTCAATTGGTTTCGGTACACCTGTTGTAACCTGTCATCTTCGATAGCCTGCAACATCGGTTTATCGTATTCGTCCACCAAAATAACTACCCGTTGCCCCGTTTTCTCATATGCTAAACGAATGACATGAAAAAAACGCTCTTCCGGAGCACGATCGCCATAATGGCTTCCATATTCACGCTCCCATATTTCCAAATGTTTGTTCAATTCTTCCAGCAGGGAATTTTCATCTTTGTAATTTCGTGCATTCAGATCGAGATGAAGCACAGGATAAGTCGTCCAGTCTTTCTCCAATTGTTCGATATCTAACCCCTCAAAAAGTTCTTTTTTCCCGGCGAAATAGGCCTGAAAGGTAGAAATCAATAGACTTTTTCCAAAACGTCGCGGACGGCTCAGAAAATAATATGAACCGGTTTTCGCCAACCTGTAAACATACCGGGTTTTATCTATATATACATAATTGTCCTTCCGTATCTTCTCAAAACTCTGTACTCCTATCGGATAATTTCTTTCCATAACTCAACCGGATTAAACATTCAGACAAAGATAAGGATTTAGACCAGAATTCACATTGACAAACGTTATTTCTTCCAAATTCAAACCGGAACACAGAAGATATGAGACTTTTGCTTTGTCAATGGTCAAAAAAATGATATTTCCGATAATTCATGAAAGCAGAAAGTATCATGAGGTTGACTACCCCAATCACTACATTCGGATAAAATACCTATTCAGGCAGTTTTATACCATCCGGTATAGTAAATTTATCAGTCGCCACAGCGGAAGTCTCGTCTATCGTTTTCGCTGTTTCAACCATAACGACCATTCCGTTAGAAGAGGTTTCGGATTTAAGCACAAGTCCCTTCCAAACCCAGACAGACATCTGAACTGTCTGCCCCATCTGCGTGATTTCCAAACCATACTTTTTACAAGGTTTTCCGGCAATATCTTCTTCGCCTGTTTCTTTGATCTTATATTTCTCCACGATTTCAGGAGTTAACTGCAAATAATTGATCGGTTTTTCGGGTAATTTCATTTTCATGGCCGTTTTCATATCCAGATCTATATTGATCGCTGAACTCCCATCCGCAATGGTTCGTATATGTTTTTCCACACCAGCTACTCCACCTGTCTTCATAGTGAGTTCCGTAGATTCTTTCTTCCCATAATCATCCATATACCATGTACATTCAACTTTCTGCCCCATGGCAACCACATCCTTTTTAATAATAGCTGACTTAATCCCATACTTCGCTTCCTGAGCGTTTAACAAGATCGTCGCAGACAAAAACAATAATGCAAATAAAAATTTCATTTTCACAACTTTATCTATTAAGATTAACAAATTACAGACTCTCACCACCAAACTTGAGAACTATCCTCATAAGTAAAAATCACCTCTTCTTTTCTTCGCGTATGGCTATGGAGTAAAAGTAATGTATTTTCGGATACATTATCATGCGTAAACCAATATTTTTCGGCATATACATTCTATCATCATGGTAAAGCGAATCAAGAGGCTGATTATCTGCCTCTTGATATAAATTTATAGCCAATTATAAAGATATTATCTCATAACCTAATAAATCTTCTTTATTTATATTTGCTGTTGGCAATTTATCAACAAAATCTTTTAGCCCATACAAATTAAGAGACCTGTCATAGTTATATATTGATAAACCACATTTACTTTCATCAGGGATTGATATTATAACACCATTCTCATCTTCAAAAAGAGGAGTTCTCAGCGTTAACATTTCCTTGATATAATCTCTTTTAAATATTAATGTATTTGAATTCTTTCAATTTAGATCCATTTATACAGTAAATACAATGTATTATTTT
>NZ_QSDP01000173.1:0-6867 GCF_003463685.1 Parabacteroides sp. AM58-2XD | reverse complement strand
TACGTTAATCATGAAATACTTTTAAATAAAATAGATAGCGTAAGTTCGTATTATGAAATTTTAGTTGTTAAAACGAATTTAACACTACCATATACCTCTACATTTATTGAGTTAGATTGTAGATATGGAATATTGACAAATACATTTATTGAGTTAGATTGTAGATATGGAATATTGACAAACAGAGAGAGTTAGAAGTGTTGATGGATAATGTACTAGAAAACAGAAAGTGACTTTACTGTTAAAATCTGGAACGAAATGATATAACTGTATTTATGTGTTGTTAATGCTAGATATCATTTTGAAATAAGTAGATATAGCTAATCTTTGCCGGAAATTCAGGTTCAGATAACCTACAAGTAAAAGACAAATTTGCATCTAGCACTAAATAATGAATTAGAACAGAATTCAAATTGGTAAATTAAATATTAAATCAAAGAGTTATGATTAAGAAATATATCATTCAATTTCTGTTACTGGTTACTCCTGTAGCCGGTATAGCACAGATTGCATCTCTTAGTGAAAATGTTAGATCTTTGTTGGAAAAACAAGAAATCTTGTATATAGAACGGCATCAGTACCTCAAAGATCACCATAATACGGCAACGCTGTTCCAAAAAGGAGAAATTAATGAAGAAAAGTTTCGTTCGGGAGCAGCCATGAAAGCTTTTGATCTGAAAACAAATACCTCGCGCATATTACTTGAAACGGATAGCGGAGTAATTCGTGATCCTGAGCTTTCGTTTGATGGCAGTCGGATCGTCTTTGCTTATCGAAAAAGCAAAGACGATGATTATCATATTTATGAGATCAATGTGGATGGTTCAGGGTTGAAACAACTTACTTTTGCAACAGGTATTTCTGATATAGATCCACTCTATCTTCCGGATGGAAGGATCGTATTCAGTTCTACTCGTGAACCTAAGTTTTGTATGTGCAATCGTCATATTATGTGTAATTTGTTTCGAATGGATGCAGATGGTGCTAATATTGTACAGATAGGGAAAAGTACCCTTTTTGAAGGACATCCGTCTTTATTGAATGACGGACGTATTATCTATGATCGCTGGGAATATGTTGATCGTAACTTTGGAGATGCACAAGGATTGTGGACGGTAAATCCCGATGGTACAAAACATGCAATTTATTATGGGAATAATATGCAATCACCAGGAGGGATTATTGATCCACGGGCTATACCGGGTAGTGACCTTTTGCTTTGCATATTTTCTTCTTGCCATGATCGCCCTGTAGGAGCATTGGCGTTAATTGATCGCCGTAAAGGTGTAGATGGTAAATCTAGTGTTGTCGATATATGGCCAAGTTATTCTTATGACTTAATAGACAAAGGTAATTGGGATGCATTTAGAAAGATAGATACGCGCTATGAAGATCCTTTTCCTCTGACTGAAAATTTGTTTCTGGTCTCACGATTTATACGTTTTGATAGTGAAAATGATAGTTTTATAAATGGTAGCTATAAAATGGGGATTGCTTTAGTAGATCGAAATGGAAAAGAGACATTGCTTATTGAAGGAGAGAAAAGCCTTTTCGATCCGATGCCAATAGCTCCACGCTATAAACCTATCAGTATACCTGAAAATAGAAATTATAAGAATGAAAACGGTTTTTTTTATGTGCAGAATGTATATGCAGGAACTCATATGGAAGGAGTCTCCCCGGGTTCGGTGAAGTATCTTCGTATAGTAGAATCTCCCGAAAAACGGACTTGGACAAAAGAAGGTTGGAAAGGAGGAGGACAACAAGCTCCGGCTGTAAACTGGCATAGTCTGGAAAATAAGCGGATATTAGGTGAGGTACCTGTTGAAGAGGATGGTTCGGCTTATATAGAGGTGCCAAGCGATCGGTTTGTTTACTTTCAATTATTAGACAAGGATCGTAAAATGATTCAGTCAATGCGAAGTGGAGTGACCGTTCAATCCGGAGAAGTAAATGGTTGTATCGGTTGTCATGAAGATCGTCTTTCTGTTCCTATATCAACAGCTCTCCCCCCACAGGCATTGCGTAAAAAGCCGATATCAATGAATGGATGGCAAGGTAAAACAGTTCTATTTTCTTTCATGAAAGAGGTACAACCTTTGTTAGATAAACACTGTGTACGCTGTCATGACTTTGATCCGGAAAATAGAGATAAGCTAGTATTGGCTGCTGATAAAAATCCTTATTTCAATGCTTCTTACATAAATCTTCACCATCGGGGAATCGTCAAATTAGTTGGTGCCGGCCCCGCAAATATCCAACAAGCGTATAGTTGGGGAGCTCATGCCAGTAAATTATCTGAAATAATTGAATCAAATCATCACAATGTAAAACTTTCAGTTGATGAAAAGCATATTTTTTATACCTGGATGGATTTAAATGGCGTTTATTATCCAGTATACGAATCGGCTTATCCTGATAATCCGGCCGGACGCTCTCCTCTTACTAATGAAGAATTGGAAGAACTTTCTCGGCTAACGGGGGTTGATTTCAAAAAACTTGGTCAGTGGAGTCGAAAACTAGGTCCGCAAATTTCATTCGACCGTCCGGAAGTAAGCCCTTGTTTGGATTCAGTGAAAGATAATCAAGAAGTGTATAAGCAAGCTATATCCCTCATAGAGCAGGGAAAGAAACGACTTCAGAAGACACCTCGTGCCGATATGGAAAACTTTATTCCGTGTGAAGCACACAGGTTGATGTTACGTAAATATGCAGAACGGTTAAAGATTGAAAATAATAATAGGAAAGCCGTTTGTGAAGCAGAAAAAATATATGATTAAAATTAAGAAGAATAAACAAGAGTATTTCTACGACTCACTTAATAAATAATTTTTATAGATGAAAAAAATATTGTTATTGCTATTGTGCACTTTTCTAATAATTAGTTGTAATGATTCAAATTCGATAAATATCATTCGGTCTCCTGGTTTCACGACAGAGGTTGGAGTATCTATTGATTCTGATTCTCTTTTCATCGAACTATGTAACAATAAGGAAGAACTGATCAGTCCGTCTCCTGTGATTCTCTTTTTGAATGGAGAAATTCTTAAGTGGTCACTGATATCAGAGAAGTCTTTTGAGAAAAAAGATATCATCTCTATGCCTTACGGAGAATTTCAGTCGGTGTCACAAGAATATAAAGAAGCTATATTCAACTTGTCCTGCCGGACAAAATCCGGGCAAACGTATCCGGCGGAGTTATTCGTCCGTGCTTACTCTGAAGGGATGGCCTATCGTATGGTGTTGAATAACCTGCCAAAAGACAGCCGATTGTTGGAAAGAAGTGAATGGATTCCTGCAAATCCGGGAGGAAAATGTTTGGTACCCAATGGAGAGCGCATGCCGATAGGTCCATCTCCTATATCTGAGCTGAAATCAAGGTATACAACCCCTATAATATATGGGATGGATAATTGCAATCTGTCTTTTCATGAAGCCGATCTGCATAACTATCCGCAGTTGTTTTTATCTAAAGGTGCTGAAGGAAAATCAATAAAGATGGTACAAGATGAGGCTGTTTGTGAAGGGACTGTATATTTACCATGGCGCGTTGTTTTTACCGGTAAAAGCATTGCGGATTTATACAATCAAAAAAGTATATATTTAAGTTTAAATGAGGCTCCACAAGGAGATTTCAGTTGGGTTAAAGCCGGAATATCCATGTGGGACTGGCGTGTAAAAGGCTGTACCTTCGATGGTTTTACTTACGGGATGAATAATGAGAGTTTGAAGCGGTTTATTGATTTTTGTGCAGAAATGGGACTTGACTATTTTTTATTGGATGCGGAATGGTACGAAAAGCATAATCCGCTCAAACCTGTAGAAGGATTGGATATAAAAGAGGTGATCTCTTATGGAAATCAAAAAAATGTGGGTACATTGCTCTATTATGATATGAAATACAGTGATAAAGATTGTCCGGTTATCGATTTTGACACTGTCGCTTCAACCTATGCGGGTTATGGAGCAAAAGGGGTAAAATTTGGTTTTTTGGGCGCTTTTGGTCCTAAATATACATTACAGGAAAAGACTCAAAAAACGGAAGAGTTGATCCGAATTGCCTCCAAGTATAAACTTTTGATAGACTTTCATGATAACCCTATACCTTTTAGCGGTTTGGAACGAACCTATCCCAATTATATAAATCGTGAATATTGTCATGCACAATTAGACAGGCGGGAGGCTTTTTCACCTGAAGGGTTTGTCAAAATAGCGTGTATAAATCTTTTGGCCGGTCAAATGGATCAGACCAATGGTACATTTGCATTGAATGATATGAAATCTCGCCTGAAAGGCCCGCGTAATGAATATAACTCGACAGTAGCATCGGAAACTGCCCGTTTTTTTATCACCCATACAGGGCATTTGTCAGTATTGATAGATGCTCCGGAAGCATATAATGCAAAATCGGATTTGTTTGCTTTCATCCGTTCTTTGCCTGTTACATGGGATGAGACACGTTATCTGGAGATGGATTTTGATTCCCATGTTGCGGTAATTCGCCGTAAGGGGGAGGATTGGTTTTCCGGTGTGGTATATAATGAAAAAGGCGGAAAGCACAGAATGGAGTTGGACTTTCTTGAACCTGATGTAAAATATGAAGCAACTATTTTTAGTGATTCTCCGAGTACTCATTATATAAAAAATAAGGAAGCATATTTGGTAAAAAAAGAGATTGTTCAATCCGATAAAGTATTGGAAACGACTGTAGCTCCCGGAGGAGGATACACTATTATATTTAGAAAACAAAACTAGATAAGATGAAAAAGGAATTATTGAATATAGGCTGCATTTTTATTTCACTGTTTTTGATTTTCACCAATTGCTCTTCTAAAAAGAATGTGTTGATAATAGGAGATTCTATTTCCCTAGGTTATACTCCTTTTGTGGAAACATCTTTGGCTGAAGAGGCGAATGTCGTTCATAATTATAAGAATGCCAAATTTACTCAATACGGATTGGATAGTATTTACAATTGGTTAGGAGAGACGAAGTGGGATGTGATTCATTTTAATTTCGGACTACATGACCTGTGTTATAGAAGCAATCCTACAAATCGTGATAAAATAAAGGGACATCAGACTACTCCCCTTGATATATATGAAAGGAATATGGAAAAGCTCATTGTTATTTTAAAAGAAACTGGGGCTGAACTTATTTTTGCAACAACGACAATGGTTCCTTCTGAGGAACCGGGGCGATATGCGGAGGATGTTGTTAAATATAACCGGACAGCTAAAGAACTCATGCGGAAGTATAATATTCCTGTAAATGACTTGTATCAGCTATCTTTAGACGTACACCCCAAATATGGTAAGGGGAATAACGACGTGCATTATAGCAAAGAGGGCTATGAGCTACTGTCAAAGCCGGTTATTGAAATGATTAAAAGTAAATTTTAACGGAAAGGAGACTTGATTATGTATTTAGAAGGAAAGAAACTGCAAACTTGTATATGTTTATTGAGCTGCTTTTTACCCATAATAGTTCATGCCGAGAAAAAGCAAAATGTGATTTTTTTATTGGCTGATGATTTGGGTTGGGTTGATTTAAGCTGTAATGGAAGTGCTTTTTATGAAACTCCTAATATAGACCGATTAGCTCAAAAGGGAGTATTCTTTAAAAATGCTTATGCAGCCTCCCCGGTCAGTTCTCCGGCAAGAGGGGCTATAATGACAGGAAAATATCCGTCTCGTACCGGTTATACCGGTTTGTTGGGGCAGTGGGGAAAACCCTCATTAGGCAAACTCATTGATGCTGATTTTGCTCCAAATATCTCAACGGAGGAATTTACAATGGCTGAAGCTTTTCAAGAGAATGGTTATAAAACAATCCATATTGGGAAATGGCATTTGGGAGAAAGTGAAGAAACATTACCTTTGTCTCAAGGTTTTGATGTTAATATTACCGGTTTTGAAGAAGGTGAGTGGGAAGCTCAAAGATTTAATGAAAGAGGTGAGTTTATTACTGATGTCCTTACAGATAAGGCCTTAAATGCTATTAAGGAAAACAGAAATGAATCATTTTTTTTGAATTTATGGTATTATGCAGTACATACTCCTATAAAGGCTAAGAAAAAAGATATTGATTATTTTAAAGAAAAAGCAAAACGGTTGGGACTTGACACTATCAATGCCATTGAAACCGGAGATCCTTTTCCTGCAATTCCATGGTTCTTACAAAAAAAAGGAGATAATCGGAATGGTACTCAAAGGCGTATGTTTCAATCTGATCCGGTTTATGCAGCTTTTTTGTATTGTTTAGACCAAAACATAGGAAGAATAATACAACTGCTGAATGATTTGAAGCTGAGTGAGCATACAACAATTGTTTTTTATTCAGATAATGGCGGATTGTCAACATCTGAAGGTTCACCAACTTGTAATGCACCGCTAAAAGATGGGAAAGGCTGGGATTCAGAGGGAGGAGTGAGAGTTCCTTTAATTATATATACACCTAAGGTAAAAACAGAAAAACATGTTTGTGACTGTCCGGTTGTGGGGACAGACCTTTATCCAACCTTATTGGATTTGTGCGGATTGCCACTGTATGAGGAACAACATATTGACGGGGTTAGTATATTACCTTTGTTAGAGGGGAAGGTTGTTAGAAGAGATCCTATTTACTGGCACTCTCCTCATTATTTCAATCAAGGAGGATATCCATTCAGTGCAATTATGGATGGAGATTGGAAATATATTTATCGTTATGATTTGGAAACATCTTATTTATATAATCTGAAAAGGATATAGGGGAAAAGGATATCCATTCAGTGCAATTATGGATGGAGATTGGAAATATATTTATCGTTATGATTTGGAAACATCTTATTTATATAATCTGAAAAGGATATAGGGGAAAAGGATA
>NZ_QSDP01000172.1:0-7155 GCF_003463685.1 Parabacteroides sp. AM58-2XD | reverse complement strand
CGGAAAAGTGCGGCCGTGTGGATAATGGTGACACCATAACGGACTCTATGGATATAGAGAAACGTAGAGGAATTACTGTCCGGGCTTCTACGACATCTATTATCTGGAAATACACGTTAATTTTGCACCCTAAAATTGCTATATGATTATTAAAACAAAGAATCTTATAATCAGAAACTTTCAGGAGAAGGATGCCGTGGGCTTATTGGAATACCTCTCCCATCCACGTGTTAATTGCTTTGCTGACGATCGTCTGTATTCAGAGGAATCTGCGCTGGCTTATATATCCAATACTCCAAAGGATATGTTACGCTATGCCGTATGTCTGAAGGAAGACGATTTCATCATTGGTGATGTTTTCGCCTTGCGTGAATATACTGATACATTTAGTGTGGGCTGGCACTTCAACCAACGCTTTGAGGGCAAAGGACTGGCCTACGAAGCGGCAACAGAATTTTTGGACTACCTCTTTTGTGATGCCGGTGCACGGCGTGTTTACGGATTTGTCGAAGACGATAACTTGCGGTCGAAAAGGTTGTGCAAACGCCTCGGAATGAGGTATGAGAGATGTATGAAAGAGTTCATATCGTTTGTATGTTATCCTGACGGGACACCACGGTATGAGGACACCTGCATCTATGCGATATTGAATAAAGAATGGACGGAACAGCGAGAGCAGAAGCCAAATTCACTTGGATTATGCCGAGTCGTGACGGACATGCACGAAATGAATGAAAAAAAACAATAAGGACTAATGATGAATAGACGAACATGGATTGCCGGTATCACGGCAACGATCCTGCTGGCTGCTTCATTGGCAGCCTGCAAACAGGAACAGCAAGGAGAGGAAACAGGACAGGCACTGCCCGTCATGGTGGTTTCTTCCCAACCAATTGAATTTGAAGAAACCTATTCCGCTTCGATTCGTGGGCTACAGGATGTGGACATCATACCTCAAGTATCGGGTCGCATCATCCGCCTATGCGTGAAAGAGGGAGAGCAAGTAAAAACAGGGCAAGTGCTGGCTGTCATAGACCAAGCGCCCTATCAGGCTGCGCTGCGCATCGCAATCGCCAATGTCAGTGCGGCACAGGCAAAAGTGGAAACAGCGCGTATTGAACTGAACGGCAAACAGTCGCTGTTCGACGAAAAGGTCATATCCGATTACGAACTGTCAGTTGCCCAAAATCAATTAGTAGTGGCACAGGCAGAGCTGGAACAAGCAAAAGCTCAGGAAGCAAATGCCCGAAACGAACTGTCATACACCGAAATCAAGAGCCCGAGCAACGGGGTTATAGGCACTCTCCCTTACCGCATCGGCGCACTCGTCGGTCCGACCATCGAACAACCATTTACAGTGGTGTCGGACAATTCGGAGATGTATGCCTATTTCTCCATTTCGGAAAACAAACTTAGGCAGTTCGAGATCCGATACGGTTCTATTGACAGAATCATAAGCGAAATGCCTCCGATTAGCCTCCAACTTAACAATGGTTCCGTCTATGGGAAACAAGGGAAAATAGAGACAATCAGCGGAACAGTCAATCCCACGACCGGTGCCGTACAGATAAAGGCCCTGTTTCCCAACATCAACAGGCATCTGCTGAGCGGGACCATCGGCAACGTCATCCTGCAAGGACTGAATGAGGATGCCATTCTGATTCCCATGACCGCCACCGTGGAGCTACAGGACAAGATTATCGCTTACCGCCTTAAAAACGGAAAGGCCGAAGCTGCCTACTTGACCGTGGACCGCCTGAACGACGGCAACCACTTCGTTGTAAAGCAAGGATTGTCCATCGGCGACACCATCATAGCCGAAGGCGTGGGGCAGGTAAAGGAAGGAATGAACGTCACACCTAAAACCGTAGCCCCATGAACCTGCGCTTCTTCATAGACCGCCCGGTGTTTTCGGGCGTTATCTCCGTGGTGATTGTCCTGATGGGAGTTATCGCCATGAAAACCCTCCCCGTGGAGCAATATCCCGACATTGCGCCTCCGACTATCAACGTGTTCGCCACCTATCCCGGTGCCAATGCAGAGACAGTGCAGAAAGCCGTGATAGTCCCTTTGGAAGAGGCCATCAACGGCGTGGAGGACATGACCTACATGACCTCCACGGCATCCAATACGGGCGATGCTTCCATCGACATCTATTTCAAGCAGGGTGCCAATGCCGACATGGCGGCGGTCAATGTGCAAAACCGCGTGAACGGCGTGTTGAGCCAGCTTCCGGCGGAAGCGACCAAGACCGGCGTCACCACCGGGAAGCAGCAGAATGCCGAGTTGCTGACATTCGCCCTCTACAGCCCCGACAACCGTTTCGACCAGACCTTTCTCAACAATTACGTGAAAATTAACGTAGAGCCGCGATTGAAACGTATCGGCGGTGTGGGAAAGGCACAACTGTTCGGTTCCAACTACAGTATGCGCCTTTGGCTTCGTCCTGACAAGATGGCGCAGTACGGACTGATTCCCGATGACATCTCCTCCGTGTTGGCGAAACAGAATATAGAGGCGGCAACCGGTTCATTCGGAGCCAATCACCCCACGGCAAATGAATACACGATGAAGTATCGCGGCCGCCTCTCCACGGCGGAAGAGTTCGGCGAACTGGTCATCAAGTCCCTGCCCGGTGGTGACGTGCTTCGGCTGAAAGATGTCGCCGACGTGGAGTTGGGCGATGAATTCTACAACTATTCCACCGAGGTGAACGGACATCCGGCTGCCATGATGCTCATCAACCAGAAAGCGGGTTCCAACGCTTTGAGCACCATCAATGAGATTCACGAGGTGCTCGATGAAATTGAACGCGACCTGCCGGAAGGGGCGGAGTTCGTGGTGCTTACCGATACCAACAAGTTCCTGTATGCCTCCATCAATTCTGTCATACGGACGCTTATCGAGGCGATACTTCTGGTTATCGTGGTGGTGTATGTGTTCTTGCAGGACATCAAGTCCACGCTCATTCCCACGGTTTCCATCTTCGTCTCCATCATCGGCACGTTTGCCGTGATGTCGCTGATAGGCTTTTCCATCAACCTGCTTACGCTTTTCGCCCTTGTGCTTGCCATCGGTACGGTGGTGGACGATGCCATTGTTGTGGTAGAGGCGGTGCAGGCGAAGTTCGACGAGGGCTATCAGTCGCCGGTGCTTGCCGCCGATGATGCCATGAAGGGCGTTTCGTCCGCCATTCTTACCTCTACCATTATCTTTATGGCGGTGTTTATCCCTGTGGCAATGATGGGCGGTACTTCCGGGGCATTCTATGCCCAGTTCGGTATCACGATGGCGGTTGCCGTGGGCATATCGGCTATTAATGCCTTTACCCTTTCACCTGCGTTATGCGCTTTGTTCCTGAAACCTTATATTGACGAGCACGGAAACATGAAGAACAATTTTGCGGCACGCTTCCGCAAGGCTTTCAATGCCGTTTTCGACCGTTTGAGCCGCCGCTATGTACGTGGTGTACTGTATATCATCCATCGCCGGTGGCTGTTGTGGGGAACGATTGCCGCCTCGTTCGGGTTGCTGGTCTTGCTGGTCAATATCACGAAGACAGGACTTATTCCGCAGGAAGACACCGGCACGGTGATGGTAAGTATGAACACAAAGCCCGGTTCCTCCATGGCGCAGACCAACAAGGTGATGGCGCGTATCAACAGCCGTCTTGACAGCATCCCTGAGATTGAGTACAGCGGAGCGGTTGGAGGATTCTCATTCAGCGGTTCCGGCCCTTCACAGGCCATGTATTTCATGACACTTACAGATTGGGACCGGCGCAAGGACGAAGGGCAATCGGTGGACGACGTGATAGGCAAGATTTATGCCGCCACCGCTGATGTTCCCGATGCCACGGTGTTTGCCATGTCGCCGCCGATGATTGCCGGCTACGGCATGGGCAACGGTTTCGAGCTTTACTTGCAGGACAAGACCGGTGGCGATGTCACTGCATTCAAGAAGGAGGCGGACCGATTCGTGGAGGCATTGTCCCGCCGTCCCGAAATCGGAGAGGTCTATTCGTCTTTTGCCGCTGACTATCCCCAGTATTGGGTGGACATCGATGCGGCGAAATGCGAGCAGTCGGGCATATCTCCCGCCGATGTGCTGTCCACGCTCTCCGGGTATTATACCGGGTCGTATGTGTCGGACTTCAACCGTTTCTCCAAACTCTATCACGTCACCATGCAGGCACCGGCGGAGTACCGCATAAATACGGAGTCGCTTAACCGGATGTACGTGCGTACTTCCGATGGCAGCATGGCACCGTTGAGCCAGTTTGTGCGCCTGACCAAGACCAACGGACCTTCCGACCTTACGCGCTTCAACCTTTTCAACGCCATCGCCATCAACGGTTCTCCGGTATCGGGCTACAGTTCCGGCCAGGTCATCAAGGCGATTGGCGAGACGGCACGTGAGGTGCTTCCCGCCACTTGCAGCTATGAGTTCGGAGGCTTGTCGCGCGAGGAGAGCAAGACCACCAACAATGCCGCATTGATATTCATCCTCTGCATGGTGCTGATATACCTGATACTTTGCGCCCTCTACGAAAGCGTGTTCATCCCCTTTGCCGTGCTACTGTCCGTGCCTTGCGGACTGATGGGCAGCTTCCTGTTCGCGTGGCTGTTCGGGCTGGAGAACAACATCTATATGCAGACCGGACTGATTATGATTATCGGACTGCTTGCCAAGACCGCCATCCTGCTGACCGAATATGCCGGCAAGCGGCGGTCGGAAGGCATGACTCTGTCACAGGCGGCATACAGCGCGGCAAAGGTTCGTCTGCGTCCCATCCTGATGACCGTCTTGTCGATGGTGTTCGGCCTTATTCCGCTGATGATGGCTCATGGCGTGGGTGCCAACGGCAGCCGCTCGCTCGCCACAGGCGTAATAGGCGGCATGATAGTGGGCACATTGGCGTTGCTGTTCCTCGTGCCGTCGCTGTTCATCACATTCCAATATATTCAAGAACAGGTTAAACGTAAATAAAATGAATAAGATAATCCTATCTATATTATCAACTCTGATGCTTACCGGCTGCGGCACATACAGCCGGTATCATCGGGCTGACCTCCCGACAGAGGGTCTGTACGGGGACATCCCGGAAAATGTTGATACAACAACCCTCGCATCCATTTCATGGCGGGAGATGTTTACAGATCGGGAACTCCAGTCTTTGATTGAGATCGGGCTTGAACGGAACACCGACCTCAACGTGGCGCGTTTGCGCGTTGAAGCGGCAGAGGCGGCTTTGATGACGGCCAAACTGTCCTATCTTCCGTCTTTGGGAATCAATGCCGAAGGTGGCATCAGCCGCTACGACGGGGCTACCGCAAAGACATACAATGTCGGAGCGAGTGCAAGTTGGGAGCTTGACATATTCGGCAAGCTTACGGCTGCGAAGCGTGGCGCGGTTGCCGCACTGCAAGGAAGCCGTGACTATCAGCAGGCCGTGCAGACACAGCTTGTCGCCACGATAGCAGACAGCTATTACACACTTGCTCATCTTGACGCGCAGATAGCGATAAACAACCGGACTTTGGAAAACTGGCGGGCTACCGTGCGCACGCTCGAGGCGTTGAAAAAGGTGGGCAAGGCAAATGAAGCCGGTGTGTTGCAGGCAAAGGCAAACGTGATGCAACTCGAATCATCGCAACTGGCTATATGCAAGAGTATCGCCGAAACGGAGAACGCCTTGTCTGCCATACTTGCCATGCCGTCACACGCGATTGAGCGGAGCGACTTGACCAAAGCCTCTTTCCCTGATACCATATCTGTCGGAGTTCCCATGCAGTTGCTTTCCAACCGCCCCGATGTGCGTCAGGCCGAAATGGAAGTGGCTCAGGCGTTTTACGCCACCCACGTAGCCCGCACAGCCTTCTACCCCAATATCACCCTTTCGGGCACATTGGGTTGGACTAACAATGGAGGTGGGGCGATTACCAATCCCGGGCAATGGCTACTCAATGCCATCGGTTCCCTGACGCAGCCATTGTTTAACCGGGGCGCGAATATCGCCAACTTGAAGATTGCCCAAACCAAACAGGAAGAAGCCAAATTATTATTCCAACAATCATTGCTGAACGCGGGGAAAGAGGTGAACGATGCCTTAACCGCATGGCAAACGGCTAAGTCGCAATATGAAATAAACACTCGGCAGGTTGAGACCTTGCGTGAAGCGGTGCGCAAGACGGAACTGCTGATGAGCCATTCCGGTACCACCTATTTGGAGATATTAACTGCCCAACAGTCACTTCTTGAAGCAGAACAATTGCAACTGCAAACCTCTTTTGAGCGCATACAGAGCATTATCAAACTTTATCATGCATTGGGAGGCGGTAGGAGTTAAGACCTAAAGTGTAAATGGATTTTATAAATATTGATATAGCCCTCAAACATAGTGCATACCTGTAACATTTGAGAAATTATCAAATATCTCTCATTAGATTATAGTGATATAGTTATTTGTACATAAGTGTGCTTTTTGAGAATATCTATGGCGTGATGACTTCCTTTTACAGGGAGCATTGCGCTATTTTCATATAAATTATTCATTAACAACATCCGAAGTATGGAGATAAATCCATTCATCCGAAAACTTATTCCTTTTTTTTACAGGGAAGTTTTCTACCCGGCCCGTAAATGGTGATGCAGGACTGAACCACCTGCGCCAACTGTTGCTGGAAGCGCACAGAGAGTATCAGGACTATGTAGCCACAGGCGTAATGACGCTGCGGGTGTTTGCCTTGCAGTTCCTCGACGGTCATCATTATGCCGAAAATGACAACGCTGCAGACAAGAACATCCACCGCAAGGCGTTGGGTGCAATCGGCATCCTCCTGTTGGAAAGAACCGACCTTGTCAAACAATTCTTCACCCGGTCTTCACTGGAAGCCCCAGATATAGATAAGGTGATATTCCTTGTCTATACGGAACGTCGTGATGACGGAAAGCAAAATCCGGGAACATCCGGAACCGCCTCTGCGAATCGGGTGCAGGAACAAAGACTCTCGTGTGCAATCCGAGCCGAGGACATGCCACTGCTTGCTGACTGCCTTGTCCTCGATGATGATTGTGTCACGTTTCATGGCTTTTCTTTTTAGATGGTGCAACCTGCAAATTCCTCGACGCCGTTCAATCTTGCGGCAAGGTTCT
>NZ_QSDP01000171.1:0-7198 GCF_003463685.1 Parabacteroides sp. AM58-2XD | reverse complement strand
GAATACGAAAAGGTAATCTCTATGAACTTTTCTATATAGATGAATCGGGTGCATGGGCCTCTGCCGGAAAACAAACGGCAGAGCAGGATGAATTATTAATATATAAACAAATCCCCCAAGGTACTTTATACTGGCTACGCAATTATACCAGAGGAAAAGAAGAACGGATATTTACGTATGAGAAGGGGAAACAGGTTTGGTGGTAAAAATAAGTCATAAAGCCGGAGAAATTTACCTTTCGCTACAAAAGAAGAGCGGTGTGAAACTACCGATGAGTAAAGTGTCTGTCTTTGGTCGTTTCTTGAAGAAAGTAGGGGTAATGACGCACCTGGCGAGCAGGGGCGGTTGTATTTGGTGGTTGAAAAGTAGGGGATAGTGGTAGATAGAGGGTGTTTTGTTGTAGATGAAAAATATCTGCCACTGTATGCTAAGTTGTTGATAAATAGTTGGCTTATTCGTATGTTGTAGATGTTGTAGGTGATTTGTGTAAATATAATTTAGCCCAGGTGCTAATAGGATGATTCGCTTAATACATCTAATCGCAATCCAATAGAAGCTGACATTAAGAGGTTAAATAATTATAAATCAGAGATTGTTCCATAAATTCTTTTTTTCTTTGCAGAAAAATTGGGAGGTATGCACCCTGTGCGTATCTCCCCAATTTATTGAATAATAATAAGGTTACGTCTGATGGCTGAAAATAATAAGGTTAACTCGGTTTCTTTCTTTAATTCTCGTCTTACTTCCATCATAAGTATCGCCCTGGTGCTTTTCCTGCTCGGGTTGATTTTGTTGATGGGGTTGCTTGGAAATCAGTTGTCGGTTTATGTCAAGGAAAATATATCATTTTCTATTGTATTGAAGGATAATCAGAAAGAAGCAGATATCAAGAAGATGCAGAAAAGCCTGGACGCGCTTCCTTTTATCAAATCCACAGAATACATTTCGAAAGAACAGGCTGCGAAAGAACTGGAAGAAGAACTGGGAGAAAATCCCGAGACTTTCCTGGGCTTTAACCCTCTGCAAGCTTCTATAGAAGTAAAGTTGCATTCCGAATATGCCAATCCGGACAGCCTACAGCATATCGAAAAGAAAATCAAAACATATACCTCTGTATCCGACCTGCTTTACCGGAAGGATATGATGCAGATGGTGAACGATAATATGAAGCGCCTGAGCATTATCCTGCTCACATTGGCTGTTATGCTGATGGCTATATCGTTTGTCCTGATCAGCAATACGATCCGTTTGCTGATTTATTCCAAACGTTTTTTGATCCATACAATGAAATTGGTGGGAGCTACTTCCGGGTTTATCCGGCGCCCTTTTGTGCGCTATAATGTGGTAAGCGGTATTTTTGCATCCATCCTGGCAATATTAATGCTGACCGGTTCGTTATATTATTTACAACACGAATTGGACGGTTTTATCCAGCTATTGGATGTGAAGGCTTTACTGGTTGTATATGCGGCGGTGTTCCTGCTGGGAATCCTGTTGTCGGTAACGGCTACTGTATTTGCTGTAAACAAGTACCTCCGTATGGGTGTTGATAAGTTGTATTATATATAATAAACAAAAAGAGATGGCTAAGAGAGATTTTGCTTTCGGAAAAGAAAATTTTATTCTGATCGCGGTTGCTGTGGCGGTGATCATTGTGGGTTTTATGTTGATGAGTGGCGGTGGTTCTGGTGATACAACCAGTTTTAACCCGGAGATATTCAGTGCACGTCGTATCGTTGTTGCTCCGGTAGTAACTGTGATCGGGTTCGGCCTGATGATTGTAGGAATCCTGAAAAACAGCAAAGGTAAAGAAATCGCAGAATGAGTTGGTTGGAAGCCTTGGTGCTGGGGATCGTACAGGGACTGACGGAGTATCTTCCCGTAAGCAGCAGCGGACATCTGGCTATCGGATCGGCGCTGTTCGGAATTGAAGGGGAAGAGAATCTGGCATTTACAATCGTAGTCCATGTGGCTACGGTATTTAGTACATTAGTTATACTCTGGAAAGAGATCGAATGGATATTTCGCGGCTTGTTCAAGTTTCAGATGAACAGCGAGATACGTTACGTGATCAATATCCTGATCTCTATGATACCGATCGGTATTGTCGGAGTGTTTTTCAAAGATACGGTCGAATCTATTTTCGGATCGGGTTTGCTGATAGTCGGTTGCATGTTGTTGGTGACAGCGGCGTTGCTGGCCTTTTCTTATTATGCAAAACCCCGGCAGAAAGAAAATATTTCGATGAAAGATGCTTTTATTATCGGCTTGTCTCAGGCTTGTGCCGTCTTGCCCGGACTTTCACGTTCCGGAACAACGATTGCCACAGGTTTGTTACTGGGTAATAATAAAGCGAAACTGGCTCAGTTCTCCTTCCTGATGGTGATTCCCCCGATTCTGGGAGAGGCCCTGTTGGATGTATTGAAGCTGGTAAAAGGTGAAGATATCGCCGGGGATATCCCGACGCTTTCGCTGGTTGTCGGTTTTGTAGCGGCTTTTCTGTCCGGTTGTCTGGCTTGTAAGTGGATGATCAATATCGTGAAGAAAGGAAAGTTGATCTACTTTGCTATTTATTGTGCAATAGCCGGTCTGGTTACTATTGCATGCACATTGATGAAGTAAATTAGAATGGATTTTATTGCAGGAGAGGTATTATATTTTAACAAGCCGCTGACGTGGACTTCGTTCGATCTGGTGAACAAGTTCCGCTATAAATTATCGCGGAAGCTGAAAGTGAAAAAAATAAAAGTCGGACATGCCGGAACGCTCGATCCGCTGGCTACCGGAGTGATGATCGTTTGTACCGGCAGGGCAACCAAAAGGATCGACGAATTCCAGTATCAGACGAAAGAATATGTCGCTACCCTGAAGCTGGGAGAAACGACCCCTTCTTTTGACCTGGAAAAGGAGATAGACGCCGTATATCCGACGGAACATATAACTCGGGAGAAGGTGGAAGAAGTACTGAATTCGTTTGTAGGAACGATACAGCAGATTCCGCCGGTCTTTTCGGCCTGCAAGGTGGATGGGAAACGTGCCTATGAACTGGCGCGTAAAGGTGAAGAAGTGGAGTTGAAGTCGAAGACACTGGTGATCGATGAGATGGAGTTGCTGGAATGCAACCTGCCGGTCATTAAGATCCGTGTGGTGTGTAGTAAAGGTACTTATATCCGTGCTTTGGCGCGCGATATCGGTGTAGCCTGAATTCGGGTGCCCATCTGATCGGATTGGAACGTACCCGGATCGGAGATATAACATTGGATAAATGCATGAATCCGGAAGATATCGATGCTTTTCTGGACGAAGCGGTAGAAGAGGCTTGTCCCCGTACTTGATGCGGGGCCGCAAAGGAACAAGCGATATGGTCTGTTCCAATGCGATCTCGTGTCGGGCACGGGAATTAGTCTGATAAATGATAAGAATAAAAAGAAAATAAATAAAGTAACATTATGAAGCTATCTAAATTCAAATTTAATTTGCCGCAGGAACTGATCGCTCTTCATCCCGCAAAGAACAGGGATGAGTCCCGTTTGATGGTTGTACACCGCAACACTGGGGAGATCGAACACAAAGTATTTAAAGACCTGTTGGAATATTTTGGAGAAAAAGATGTATTCATCTTCAACAACACAAAAGTTTTCCCAGCCCGTTTATATGGTAACAAAGAAAAGACCGGTGCACGTATCGAAGTGTTTTTGTTGCGTGAACTGAACGAAGATCTTCGTCTTTGGGACGTGTTGGTCGATCCGGCCCGTAAGATCCGTATCGGTAATAAACTTTATTTCGGAGAAGACGATTCGATGGTTGCCGAAGTGATCGACAATACGACCTCCCGTGGCCGTACCCTGCGCTTCCTGTATGACGGAAATCATGATGAATTTAAAAAAGCATTGTATGCGTTGGGTGAAACTCCGCTGCCTAAATATATCGACCGTCCGGTGGAAGCCGATGACGAAGATCGCTATCAGAACATTTTCGCTACGGAAGAAGGTGCGGTGGTTGCTCCGGCAGCCGGTCTGCATTTCAGCCGCGAATTGATGAAACGTCTGGAGATTAAGGATTGCCGTTTTGCTTTCCTGACTGTTCATTCCGGATTAGGAAACTTCCGTGAAATCGACGTGGAAGATTTGACAAAGCATAAGATGGATTCCGAGCAGATGGTCGTGAATGGAGATGTTGTGAGCATTGTGAACGAGGGTAAGGACGACGGTCGCCAGATCTGTGCTGTCGGAACTTCCGTGATGCGTGCGATTGAAACGGCAGTAAGTACCGACGGACACCTGAAGGAATTCGAAGGATGGACCAATAAGTTCATTTTCCCTCCTTACGATTTCAGTGTGGCTACCAGCATGATCACCAATTTCCATATGCCGCTGTCGACTCTTCTGATGATGACTGCTTCATTCGGAGGATACGATCTGATTATGGATGCCTATGAGGTAGCCCTGAAAGAAGGATACCGTTTCGGTGCCTATGGTGACGCAATGTTGATTATCTAGACACGGTTTATGGCTATCGCATACCTGGCTTTAGGTACGAACATAGGAAATAAAAGACGGAATATGATAACGGCCGCAGCGCTGTTAGCTGAAAGGGTGGGAGACGTTCTCGCCCTTTCCGGTTTTTATGAAACGGAACCCTGGGGGTTTCAGTCGGAAAATACGTTCCTGAATGCGGCTTTGCAGCTTGAGACGGCTCTGTCTCCGCTTGAACTTTTAAAAGCGACCCAGGAGATCGAGATCGAGATGGGGCGTACGCAGAAAAGTAACGGTGCCTATCATGACCGTATCATCGATATCGATATTCTGTTGTATGACGACCTGGTCATGCAAACTCCGGAGCTGACTTTGCCGCATCCGCTGATGCATGAGCGTCTGTTCGTGATGGAACCTTTGGCCGAAATTGCCCCGAATGTAATTCATCCCGTATTTAAAAAGCCTGTTATTTCTCTGTTATAAAAGGCAACATTTTGTAACTTCGCACTGTTTTCACATAAATATAAAAGATAAAACAATGAACGATATAGAAAAAATCCTGACCGGTGGAGGAATGGTTTTCAAGAAAAAAGCCAGCGACGAAAATACCGGCGACAAGAAAATCAAATATTCTGACTTTCTGAGAGGTACCCATAAATCAGGCTCTGCCAAAATGAAAGCCGAGTATAAGTACAAGAAAGCGCTTCGGAATACTAAAAAGAAAAAATAATTTTCAATTTTCAATTTTGAATTGTCTATTATTCTTATCTTTGCATCCGAATTGATGTGGATAGATTTGTATTGCTTGCAACCACAGGAAAAAATGCTAAAAACAAGATATTTTTCTTAGCCGTTCGGCATATATGGTCCTTCCGTTATCAATTCATTATTAATAATCAATTGTCAGTCTCAGGTTCCGGTCTGTAGTTTTTATAACTGTCAACTGTCGCTTGTCATCTGTCAACTAATTTAAAAGTAATGAGTTATTTATTCACCTCCGAATCGGTGTCCGAAGGGCACCCCGATAAAGTAGCCGATCAGATATCGGATGCTTTGCTGGATGAGTTTCTTGCGTATGACAAGAGCTCGAAAGTTGCTTGCGAAACCCTTGTTACAACCGGACAGGTTGTCTTGGCTGGAGAAGTTAAATCAAGTGCTTATGTAGATGTGCAGGATGTTGCACGCAGCGTGATCGAAAAAATTGGTTACACCAAGAGTGAATACCAGTTTGAAGCGAAATCATGTGGCGTATTCTCTTCTATCCATGAACAGAGTGGCGATATCAACCGTGGTGTGGAACGCGAAGACCCTTATAATCAGGGTGCCGGCGACCAGGGTATGATGTTCGGCTATGCTACCAATGAAACAGAGAATTACATGCCTTTGGCTCTCGATCTCTCACACAGCTTGTTGTGGGAACTGGCTAAGATCCGCAAGAACGAAAACGACCTGATGCCTTATCTCCGTCCGGATGCAAAGAGCCAGGTCACTATTGAATATGATGACAACGGCAAGCCGTTGCGCATCGATACGATCGTTGTATCGACTCAGCATGACGAGTTTATCGGTCCGAAAGGCATTAGCCAGGAAGAAGCCGATATCGCTATGCAGAAGAAGATTGCAGCCGATGTAAAGAGTATCCTGGTACCGCGGGTAAAAGCCCAGTATCCGGCTCATGTACAGGCTTTGTTCAACGATGATATCATTTACCATGTGAATCCGACCGGCAAGTTCGTGATCGGTGGCCCTCACGGGGATACCGGATTGACCGGACGTAAGATCATTGTGGATACATACGGCGGAAAAGGTGCCCACGGTGGTGGAGCATTCTCCGGTAAAGACCCTTCGAAGGTTGACCGTTCTGCCGCTTATGCTGCCCGTCATATCGCCAAGAACCTGGTGGCTGCCGGTGTGGCTGATGAAATGTTGGTACAGGTATCTTATGCAATCGGTGTCGCAAAACCGATGAACATCTTCGTGAATACCTTCGGCCGTGCAAATGTAAAAATGACAGACGGTGAAATCGCTGAAAAGATCTGGGATCTTTTCGATATGCGCCCGAAAGCCATTGAAGAACGCCTGAAACTGCGTAACCCGATCTATCTGGAAACAGCCTCTTACGGTCATATGGGACGTAAGCCGGAAACGGTTACCAAAACATTTATATCCCGCTATAACCCACAGCCGACAGTCTGCGAAGTAGAGTTGTTTACCTGGGAAAAGCTGGATTATGTAGATAAAGTGAAAGAAGCATTCGGAATTTAATATCCGGAAAAATAATTTTAAAAAAGGATATGCCATCTGCGGTATATCCTTTTTTTATCTTGTTGCCTGAATTTGTTTTCGTTTTAATTGTGTTTTATCAGGTACTTATAGACTTTTAACTAAAGAAATATAATTAACATATTCCGCTCCGAAAATTCCGAATAATGAAAGAGAAATTGAAAACTTAAAACCTTACTGATGTGTTCTTAATATCCAACGGTAAATGTTGTTGAGTTAGGATAAAGAGAAATTGAAAACTTAAAACCTTACTGATGTGTTCTTAATATCCAACGGTAAATGTTGTTGAGTTAGGATATGAGTGTTAAAAATTATCTATATTTATTTATATCTTTATGGCTGCATATTTCTTGTATAAAAGAAGAAATTAAGCCCTGTCCTCCCTTGCAAATAAATATAAAAGAAGAAATTAAGCCCTGTCCTCCCTTGCAAATAAATAT
>NZ_QSDP01000170.1:0-7226 GCF_003463685.1 Parabacteroides sp. AM58-2XD | reverse complement strand
GTTTAATAAGACTAATTTCAATGATGTCAAAGAACAATTTAATCCCCTTATTCCGGGATTATTTGATTAATTAATAACTCGTCCCGATTTTAACGGGACACTAGTGATATCCAACATAAACTTCGAAGCCACATACAGTTTTGTGGAAACATCCAGTTTGCAATTAAGCCTGATCCGGATCTTTTCGATCAACTCGATCACATCGAGAGACAAAGAGATGTGTAAGAACCTGAAAGAATGGATTCAATCCTTGCGTAAGTTTTCTACCATGATCTCCGAAAGCGGAGAAATGCAGCGTATACAGTTTTTCAAAAAACAACGGGAACTTGTAGAGAAGATGTAATAGGAAGTATGAGTTTTTATGTTACTATATGAAGAAAGGACGGAAATCTGTAAAAAGATGACCGTCCTTTCTTTTCATGTATATCAGATAATCTTATTTATCCAGTTTTGCACAGATCAGTTCTGCCGCTTTCTTACCGCTCATCAGCATACCGCCGAAAATCGGTCCCATACGGAAGCTACCACTTACACCGTTGGCTGCCATACCTGAAACAAACAGTCCCGGATAGATTTCTTTTGTATTTTCTACCGTTGTCTGTTCACCCAACTCAACGTTTAATGAACGTTCGCCGATTACACCGCCGGTCGGAGTATTCAGTCTGATATCGTTTTTGCGGGCAACAGTACGTGCCACTTCGCAGTCGTGTCCTGTTCCTTCCAATACGGCTTTTGCATAATAGTCAGCGGGTCTACATGCATACCTTCACGGATTACCGGAGCCCAGTTAACTACCACACCGGCTACTGCATCGTTGTGGAATACCACATCTTCCACAGAATAGCAGTTAAAAATAGTAGCACCGGCTTTTGTTGCCTGATAGATCAATGCAGAAGTAGTATGAACCGAATCCATAATATAAGTACCATTACCGGCATCATGATAAGAAACGCCCAGCTCCTTCACGATCGGCATGGCTTCTTCCTGTACGACAATATCATTAAACATCATGGCACCGCCCCACATGCCTCCTCCCGGAGCCAGTTTACGGTCGAAAAGAGCCACTTTCTTTCCGGCTTTAGCCAGATAATAAGCTGCTACGATACCGGAAGGGCCACCACCAACAATAGCCACATCAATTGATAAGTTGCTCTTCAGTTTTGCAAAATAAGAGTCAATAATTCCTGTTGAAACGATCTGTTCCATTACAATAATAATTAGAGTTTAAACATCGGAGAGCACATAGAGGTTAAAGCTCTCCTTTATTTAGCAATTCTACCGATTCTCCCTTCACGGCATTACCCGGGCAGGTTCTATGGGTATAATCTCAGCCTGTGTATTAAGGCACCCCTATGATAAGTCGCAGCAAAGATAATAAATTATCCGAAATGTGGCGGCCGCTTATTCATTTTCCGTTCAACAAATGCTTTCATGAACTCGACAGTCTCGTCTACACCCAATACGGATACGTCGATAGAGAAATTATAGGAAGAGGCTACACCCCATTCTTTATTCGTATAATAGTTATAGTAGGCAGCACGCGATTTATCGGTCTTCGCCATCAGTTCCTTTGCTTGTTCGACAGTGATATTCTGGCTTTCGAGGATGCGCTGGATACGGTTTTCCATATTATTATGGATAAAAAAACTAAGACAATCCGGATCGTCGCGCAGGATATAATCGGCACAACGTCCCACCAGCACACACGATTGTTCCGATGCCAACTTACGGATTGCGTCACTCTGTAATTTAAACAGTCCGTCGTTGGAAAGAATGTCATTATAAGGAGTGAACATCCCCATATAGGAATATCCCATAGTAAAAGCATACGCCAGTCCGCTCGAAGCACGTTCGTCCGCCTTTTCGAAGAACTCTTCGCTCAATCCGCTTTCCTTGGCGGCCACCGCCATCAACTCCTTATCATAATAACCGATGCCCAATGCCTGAGCCAGTTTTTTCCCTATTTCACGACCACCACTGCCAAACTGTCGGCCAATGGTCAATATGATTTTGTTATCCATATACTAACCGATTTTATTATCTTGCGATAAATATACAATATTTTTTTTAGTTAGGTGATTCATGTTTAAACTTCTTGAACTGATTAATCAGAACGATTGCCGTAACGACTGTCGCGATCGTATCGGCAACCGGCATACTGATCCAGACTCCCAGCGTACCGAAGAAGCGGGGAAGGACAATCAAACAAGGAATCAGAAACAACATTTGCCGGGTAAGTGACAGGAATATAGCCTTCTTCGACATACCAATCGAAAGGAAGAAGTTCGTTGCCACCATCTGAAAACCGACTATCGGGAAAACGGCAAATACGATATGAAGACCGAACACGGCCGCTTTCACCAGTTCGTCATCGGTTGTAAACATATTCACGATCAGGGTCGGGAATAACTGGCAGAGCAGGAAACCCGCCGTTGCCACTCCGATTGCCCACTTCATCGTCAACTTGGTTACTTCCGTTACACGGGGATATAAGCGGGCACCGAAATTATATCCGGCAATAGGTTGCATCCCCTGGTTGAAGCCCATAATAATCATTACAAACAGGAAGATAATGCGGTTTACGATACCATAAGCACCAATCGCCATGTCTCCCCCATGTTCTTTCAAACCGCGGTTGATCAGGATAACAATCAGACAGGAACAAAGATTCATCAAAAAAGGCGACATCCCGATATACAGAATACCCTTCACCACCTCTTTCCTCAGTTTATAAATCCCTTTCTTAAAATGGAGCAACTGTTTCGGACTTGAAAAATGAATCATCTGTCCCGTCAAGGAGATTACCTGCGAAATGACTGTCGCCCATGCAGAACCCTTGATTCCCCACTCAAAGCCGAAAATAAAAATCGGATTCAAGATACAGTTTATCACCACAGAAGCCAGAGTGGCATACATAGCCTGTTTGGGAAATCCGGACGAGCGCAACACCGCATTCAATCCCAGATACATGTGGGTTATCACATTCCCATATAAAATAATCTGCATGTAATCGCGGGCATACCCTATTGTATTTTCACTGGCCCCGAAGAAATAAAGAATAGGGTCGAGTAACAGCAAAAAGACAAAGGTGAAGGCCAATCCTAGCAGTACATTCAGGACAAGCACATTCCCCAATACCTGGTTGGCCCCTTCATAATCCTTCTGTCCCAGCTTTACCGAAACTAATGTAGAAGCACCGACACCGACCAGCGAACCGAAAGCTGCCGCCAGGTTCATCAACGGAAATGTCAGAGCCAGACCCGAAATAGCCAGCGGTCCTACCCCATGTCCTATAAAAATACTATCAGCCATGTTATAAAGCGAAGAAGCGGTCATGGCTATAATTGCCGGAATAGCATACTGCATAAGCAGTTTTCCGATACGTTCGGTACCCAGTACCAAAGGAGAGTTTTGTTTTGTCATAAAAATCAATTGATGTGCAAAGGTACGGATATTTACGATTAATTTTTACCTTTGTTTTCCTATAATAAATTAAATATGGCAGAGAATTTAATCATAGGGGAGGGAGACAAAGAACAACAATACCAGACGTTGTTCCCCCAGATAGAAGCGTTACTGGCCGGTGAAACAGACATGACAGCCAATATGGCGAATGTTGCCGCAGCCTTGAAACAGATGTTCGATTTCTTTTGGGTAGGTTTTTACGTGGTAAAAGAAGATATGCTGGTGCTCGCCCCTTTTCAGGGACCGATTGCCTGTACCCGCATCCGGCACGGCAAAGGTGTTTGCGGTACGGCATGGAAAGATGCAAAGACCCTGATTGTTCCGGATGTAGAACAGTTTCCCGGACATATAGCCTGCAACGCAGCTTCCAGATCAGAGATTGTGGTTCCGGTGATCCGCGAGGGGAAAGTCATGGCGGTTCTCGATATAGACAGTGATAAGCTGGATAGTTTCGATGAAGTCGATGCAAGCTATCTGGAAAGGATATGCGGGTTGCTTTGATGTAAAAAATAAGAGGTGGTTAAAACCACCTCTTACAAACGAATTTAGAAGATTATCTCTATTTTACCAAAACAAGGGTTAGCTTCGAGTGTCTTACAATAGTTTCCCCAGGCAATTTCCGGGTAATCCCAACGGTTATTGACATACAGGATCAGTTGTCCGTCGGCACGCTTATTGGAGCGGCAGGCAACGGAGGCATCCGGTGAAACAACCGACAGGCCGGTGGACGGATTACCGGCGTTCAACGTATAATAATAGATGTTCTCCTTCATGCCCTTTGCCATTTGGGTAA
This sequence comes from Parabacteroides sp. AM58-2XD, assembly GCF_003463685.1. Classification (NCBI taxonomy): domain Bacteria; kingdom Pseudomonadati; phylum Bacteroidota; class Bacteroidia; order Bacteroidales; family Tannerellaceae; genus Parabacteroides; species Parabacteroides sp. AM58-2XD. The sequence goes on along the minus strand of NZ_QSDP01000170.1, from coordinate 2,968 downwards.
GCGGACGATCGCAATTCGCTCCGGCATCGGCCCAGTAATAATAATTATGAGTATCCATTTGCCAGGGTTGTTTCGGACGTTCGCCGTACGCCACCTGATTCGGGTTATAGAGAGAAGTCTCCCCCTCATTGCCGGCAAACTCTCCAGCCGGATAATAACTCCAATGTCCGCGGCGTTTCCATTTTAGTTGCTCCATCGTTTCGGGAAGATAAAACGAAAGTCCCGTTTCACGCAGGAAACCGTTAGGCTGCCCGTTTGTCAGGTAATTGATTTCCATACGACCTTCCGGGGAAATCAACAGACGGATATCGGTATCGACATCGTTATAACGGCCCTTCAATATAACCTGTACATTTTTACCCTGCTTCATATACGTAATACTCTGTTTTCTCCAATCCGCATCGGCTGTCAGGAACTTGGTGGCGCTTTTACGGACTTCAGCCCCGGTCAGATGATTCAGGTTGATATCCAGATTCAGGAAAGGGCCTTTTTCGATGAATACCTGTCCGTCGACCGTAGCGTTACAGATCAGGCCCGTTTCTTTGCAGAAAGGAATTTCGAAGCCTTCGCCTTTCACGACAATACGGTCGGCATTTTCCTCAACCAGAAGCGGACCATTGCGGCGCGACTGTGGTAAGGTAATCGCCGGCTGTCCCAGCGTCACAAGTGAAGCATCTATTAAATCCCCACCGGCTGTAAAGAAACGGATAAGAAGTTCGCTTCCCTCTTCCCAGTTTTCAGCAGGGATAATCAGGACTCCTTTCTGATGCGGTGCGATGGATGCTGTCTGCGTCTCTTTCTCTATTCCTTTATATGTATAGCGCACTTTTATTTCATTCAGGTCAGTATGGTCGAAGCGGTTGTAAACGGGAAGCAACAGACGTTCGCCCGTCGTATAGTCACCCACTTGTTCCGTCAGCAGGCGGACAGGCGAATAGGCTTTCTTGGTTGCCCAGAACTCCGGTTTCTCACGGCGCCAGACATCGACAATTCCCCATTCACCGTAACCGACACAGTTGCCCTGGAAATCTTCCGGCTTGGCTGTACGGGCAAATTCTTTCCAGAAAGAAGTACCCATCTTCGGTTCGGGCAGCATGAACGTTTCGTCGATATATCCCCAAATCGCACCGCCCAAACCTCCGGGGGCATCAAACAGGCCACTCCACATCTTATCGATAGAGATTCCCCAGAACTCACGGATGTTCGGGTCATCCTGTAAAGTCTTATAGGTATAGCAAGCCGGGTGCGCCCATTCATCGAACAAAGCCGGGATGCCGTGCCCCTGGTAATTACGCGTCGCACGTCCCCATTGATTCAGATTGCCATCCACATCCTGATAATGCATACTGAGAATATCATATATCGGCTTCTTCTCGCCCACCGAACCGGGATAACTGAAAATGACCGGGCGCGTCGTATCCGTCGCTTTCACCCAATCCCAGCAATCCTGGAAATTCTTTCCGTACACACTCTCGTTTCCAATCGACCAGAACAGGACGGACGGATGCGAACGGAATGCCTTCACCATCTCACGGCATTGTGACAAATAACGGGGAGCGAACTCCGCACTGTCCTGCGTCCTGCCGGGAGCATAGTTCTTCTGGCGGTATGTATCGACAAAGCAGACGGCCGTTTCGCTCTCTACATAGATACCGAAACGGTCGCAGAAATGAAGGAAACGCTCGGAGGGCGGATAGTGCGAAGTACGCACGAAGTTCATATTCGATTGCTTGAAACGGAGGGCGTCCAGGCTGTCCAGTTCGGCAGTTGTAGTACGCCCCAGCGTCGGATGGATATCGTGGCGGCAGGCTCCGCGCAGCTTAACGGGAAGGCCGTTCACCAGCATACGGTCCTTTACAATCTTCACGTCACGAAAACCAATCTGCTGACTGAAGCGGCTGATTTCCTTACCTTCCACTCGAAGCGCAACTGTTAATGTATAGAGGTTCGGATGTTCGGCATCCCATTTCAACGGATTGCGGACGGGGAGTTCATTACTGTTTCCGTCTTCTTTCAATATAAAAATACTTTGTGACAAAGGGACCTGCCGACCTGCGGGGTCGGTCAGGCTGTAGACCACTTCGGCATTTCCCGCCGTCCTGCCGGTATAGGATACTTTCAGCACGGCATCCCGGTATAACGAATCGAGATGAGTCTCCGCCGCAAAATCGTAGAAACAGGTTTCCGGCAAAGCGAAAACCGTTACATCCCGAAGAATACCGCCAATCGGATGATGGGCATACCCCGAAGCATAGGAGATATCATCGATGCGGTCGGTTATTTCAAGCTGTATCTCATTCTTTTTTCCCGGCCGTACAAATTCCGTCACATCTGTCTCCCAACGGGTAAAACCGCCATGATGTTCACGCACCTGTTTCCCGTTCACCGAAAGGACCGCGTGGCTATATACCCCGTCGAAACGAAGAATGACCCGTTTCCCTTTATAATCGGCCGGAAGGGTAAATGATTTACGATAAAGATAAGGCGTATCATGTTCGATAGCATATCCCTGCATAGCCAGTTCTCCCGGAACCTGAACGGTATTCCATTTACCCTGCGGGGCGAAACGGAATTGCCAATCGCCATTTAACAGCAGGGAGGACGAACTCATTCCCTCTACTTCAGCAGGTATGATATAGGATGCTTCTATCGGCAAAGCCTGCAAACCGGCAGCCATACTCCCCTGCCCGATAAAGCAACAGGAAGCCATAAGTAATAAGATCTTTTTCATATTATATGTTATTACAATTATTATCAGAAATGAGTGTTTGTTTATAGCAACTGGTTGTAACTGGCTCCCCTCTTGAGAGGGGGAAGGGGGTGTGTCATATTCCCGCCTATACAACCACCATAATCAGAGTCACTTGACTATTACAGGTTCATTTGCCGTCTGCTTCAGCTGACGGTTTACAAGTTGTTTCTCTCTTTTGGCTTCAGCCACATTTCTCCTAGATAGAAACCTGTAAGA
>NZ_QSDP01000017.1:0-69623 GCF_003463685.1 Parabacteroides sp. AM58-2XD | reverse complement strand
TTCTTTCGGTGAGCATGATGGCGGACAAAGAAAGTAGCAAAGAAACCGCTGTCCCAATCTACGATAGTATTCACAAAAACAAGTTTTAATCATGGAAGAAATCAGACAGAACGGAAAAATCATCCTGTACAGTGATGACGGAACAAGCATAAGGATGATTTTCAAAAACCTCACGGGGAGGAATTTTCAAGGTCAGGAATATGCGGAGTATATCCGGCATATCGCAATCGGGGAGATGGGATTTTTGCCCGGCATCATAGAGCATTGCAGGAACGGTGAAGTAATCGGCAAAGGAAAAATCCCGAATGTATGAAAAGCGGAAAATCCGATGAAGTTGCGGCTTCATCGGATTTTCATTTGTCAGGCATTTGCCATGTTACGGAATGTACAGCAGCGCAAACTCCGCCTTTCTCCGTTTGAGCAGCATGGCGTGCCGTTTACCCTTGTAGTTGCAGAAAGCGATATATTCCCGGTAAATGTTCCTGTCGCCAGCCTCCAGCTTTCGGATCAGTTTGCTTTTGGGTATCTTCCCGCTCCCCAAAAGCCGGTATGGACCGACATTGTAGGCGAGCGTGGCAAGGAGCAGACTGTCACGCCCGAACTGGCGGAACATGGCGCAGAACTTCCGCAAGTCTTTCCGCAGAAGCGCGTCCGCCTGTCGCTTCGTCATGGTGCGTGCCGAATACCTTTCCCCCGGCTGCAACCGGTGTCCATACCCCACATACGGGTGATGTTTTTCCGAGTGCCAGCCTTCAAAATACTTCGTACACCGAACTGCCCACTCGAAAGGCGGCAGGCGGTAGATTGCCGCCTGCCCGTCCGTCCCCTTCTGACGGCTGTCCCGTGCGGACACGGAGCAGACCGCCAGCAGCGAACAGAGGATAGCCATGAATACACGCATCATCTTGGCAGAGGTTTGTAATTGCCTATGGGGATGACGGTCTGAATGTCGTCCTTCACGTTCCGGTTGTTGAAGTCAAATTCCAATTCGTAGGAATTTTTGAAATTGTCCTCCACCACCACGATGAAGTTGTGCGCCTCGTCGCCATCTGCCGTGTAGTACAGCCTGAACTTATCGTTTTCAAGCAGGTAGCGGTCGTTGGGCAGGAAGGTAATGCCGCCCGCCATCTTCAGCGTGCCTTCCCCCTCGAACTGGAAATACCGGATGGTGTAGAGCGTGTTGGCAAATTCGCCCGTCCTTTTCAGCTCACAGCGGATTTCCACCGTCTGCCCCTTCGTGACCTTGTTCGGCACGGGCATGGTTTCCACCGTGAAGGGATAGGATTGCTGGATGTCCATGTCGTCATCGCACGATGCGAGCGTGAGCGACACGGCGGCGAACAGGCAGAGTGCCAACGCCTTGAAGATGGATATTCTCTTGTTCTTGTTGTTCAGTATGTTCATTGTCCTTTGATTTTTAAGTTATTGTTCATTTCTTTTTTTGCTGTCAGTTGCAGATACTCGTTCAAGTCCTTGCAACCGTCATAGAGTGCGGAACGGTCACAGACACGTCCGCCGTAGTGTCCTTTGAGGGCTTCCAGCGTCCTCCGCCCGGCTTCGTCACGGTCGAGGAAGCAGTCGATGCGTCCATACCCGTCTAAGTGTTTCACCGCCTTACCCACGTTGGCGACGGAGTTCAGCACAAGGCTGTCGCCATTGCCGCCTATGCCGAGTGTGTCAGCGGACAAAAAGTCCATGAAGCCCTCGAACACGCTGCATACGTCAGAGGCGGTATCTTCCGGTTTTATCAGTGACACATCTTTCGGTGGTATGCAACCTTTGAATAGTTTGCTCCTGATTTCATAGCCGCCCGCCACGTTCGGGAAACCGATTGTGAAATACCGCTTTCCACGCACGCCATAGTTCAGGCGGCAACAGTGGCGGTATGCAACGGCATAAGGGATGCCCCGTTCCGCCAGATACTCTGTTAATGGTGAGCGGAGCAGTGGGACGGCTTCCACCCCCTCAAAGGCAGGTTCGGACGGTTCCGGCAGGTACAACGGCTTTTCCGATGCGACAAACGGCATACGGGCGGTTTCCGCTATGAATCTTGCCTGCGCCATGAAGTCACCGCTTCGGGCAAACTCCCCGGCAAGCGTGAAGATGTCACCGCCCTTGCCCAAACCGAAGTCGTACCAGAGCTGTTTCGCCACGTTCACACGGAAAGAGGGGGTGCGTTCACTGCGGTACGGCGCACGATACCACAGCTCGTTTCCGCTCCTCCGTACAGGCTCATGTCCCAACCGTGCGAGAAAGTCCGCGAGGGATATTTGCCTCATGGCGTCTATATTGGTCCCTTCCATGCGGCGTGTGTCAGTTGATGACGAACTTGATGCCCAGCCCCCATTGGCAGTGGAACTTCTTCGTGTCGCCACCCCACAGGCAACGCTCCCGGAGGTTGGCGAGCAGGGCGATACGGTCAGCCACGTAAAACTCCACATCGAGCGTCAGCGCACCGCCGTAGATGAAGGCGTCCCGGTCATGCAGCGTGGAGCCGTCATACAGCACCTTTTCGCCCCAATTCACCGATTCATACCCGGCGAGAGCCGAAGCCCCCGCATAGACGAACACGATTTTGCGGGCATCGGAAAGTATCTTGAAATAGTAGCCGCCCTCCGCCGTGAACTGCGCCACAGGTATGGAAGTGTCCTTGTAGGGGCTCTTTTTCAGGAGATACTCACCTCCGAATACCCATTTGTTCCCCTTCTTCGTGTAAGTGGAGAGAGCAGCCCCTAAACTGTACCCGCCGTCGTTGCCGCCGGGTTTGAATCCGTCCGCCAGATTCGCCCTTACCTCGATGCCCTGCATCTTCGGCAGGCATCGCTGGGCGTGCGCCTGCCCCGTGAACAGGGCAAGCGACGCGATGATTATTGCGATGTACTTTCTCATGGTCAGCGCACTTGAAGTTCGTTGATGGTATTGGCGCGCACCAAATCCTCGTTCTCGATCACGAAGGACTGGTGACGACCGCCGTTCTTCTCGTTCAGTTCCACAACGAGGCACTTGCCGTCGGGTATGGTGAACTTCGCCATCGTGAAGACCGTGCGTTCGCTTTTTTTGCCCGGCACGAGCGTGGCGTAGTTCTGCGCGCGAAGCGGCAGGATGATACGCTCCTGCACGGCGGTACGCTTCGCCACCTTCTTGTCCACGATTTTCCACGTGATGTAGTCCACATCGAAAGGCACGTTGCTCTGGTTCCTGATTTCCGTGTGGAAATACAGAAGCCCGTTGTGCGTGTAGATGCCTTTCAGAAGGTACTGGATGCCGAAACGCTTGCAGCCGATATGCTTCACCTCACGCTTGTTCTGCTTGTGGATGGACTTCATGATAAGGCGCACCAGCATGGGACTTTCACTGCCCAGCTCTTTCAGGTAGATTTCCTGCGCGTTGTTCGGACGGTTCACCGCCTCGCCGTCATGGATGAAGTCGCACATCTCCACGTTGAGCAGCAGCGGTTCGGCGGCGTACTTCACGTTGAAGGTGTAGAAACTCCCGTCCTCCGTGATTACGGACATGTTGGTTTCGTTCGGGAAGTTCCTCACGGTTGCCTTCACGCGGATGACGTTCTCCGCACCGTCGGCTTTGCCCGCAATCAGATCGGGCGAGCCTAAATCGACATAGCGCACTTCCGCCGGGAAGATGACATGCACGGTCTTGTCGTAGGTCACTTCCAAGCCGTGCGGGGGGACCATGCGGTCAAAGCCCAGCTTTCTCGTCAGACCGTGATACAGGTCTCCGTCCGCTTCTTTCTGCGGATAGACCTCCTTTGTCAAGGTCAGTTGGTCACTTCTGTTGGGCGTTTCAACGGTTACGTTTTCCTGCGCGTTGGCAGTTGCGATGCCCATAGCGAGGGCAAACATCATGATTACTTTTCTCATTACTTTGGATTTTTAGTGGTAAATAAAAATTTGATTGTTTCCTTAATTCACTTCCTGATAGAGCATGACCCTGTACCCGGCTTTCAGATGCACTTTGACGGTACGCATCTTCTTGGCAATGTACTGGCTCGTGCCTTGTATCAGTCCTTTTCCCAAGTCGGAGGCAAGCTGCGCCCCGGCATTGGTGGAGATGTTGATGCTGCTCCCCAGCGAGCCGCCCATGTTGGCGGCAACCTCCCGGACAGCGTTCATCTCCATCGAGTTGGGTATGAATATGCCGGGCTGCCCATCCGTGTCATAGACCTCCAACTCCACCGGGATAACCGTGCCGTCGTGTTCCAGCGAGGTGATTTCGATGGCAAGCCGTTCACCCTGAATCTTGGCTGCGCCGACCACCACCGCATTACGGGGGATGATCCTATCAGCTACCGCCATCGGCTCCAACAGCCGTAACCTGACCGCCTGCCCGTCCGTCACGCTCTGCGCCCCATAGACACATGCCGGTATGGTGTTCCTGTCCGATACGGTCGTGACACCCACCGCCGTGTTGAAACTGCGGTTGCGTTCCTGCGAGAAGGAAGCGACAAACTCGGCATTACTCATGGGCTGTCCGAGCGAGGACACCACCTGATGCGTCACCTGCCTTACGGGTTTTGCCGTGTTCTTTCCGGCTTTCTGCACGGGGGACGGCTCTGCGGTCTGTCCCGCTGCCGCCCGCGTGCCGTTCTGATTCCCATGTACTTCGCCGCCAGCTCGTAGGATTTTTCCATGAGTGCCACCTGCTCGTCCATCGTGGAGCTTCTCTCTTTTCCGCTTTCCAGTTCGGATTCGAGCGTGGCGATGCGTTCCAGCAGTTCGTCCATCTCCGCATTGTCGTTTTTCGGCTGCTCGTAGAAGTTGCCGAGCGTGGCATTGAGGTCGCGGTAGGCGGCTGCCGAGGACTGGATGGTCTTCGGTGCGGGTTTCTCCGCCTCTTCCGTTCCGCCGGGATTGGCAAGGTCGAAATCGCTGTCCCTATCCGCTGCCGCCGTTTCGCGGTCGAACAGGTCGCCCAACTGCTGCATGGCGCGGCTGCGGTTCTCCTGCCGTTCCTCCATTGCCCCCTGCTCGTAGGCTTTCGCCTTGTCACCGATAATCCGGCGGTTCTCCTTGTCCGCATCGGGCATCTCGATATTGTAGCCGCCTGTTCCCGGCTCCTGCTCCTTGCCGGAGGACGGGGCGAATATCAGCCACATCGCCCCGATGAATACCAGCACCATAGCGGGAAGCACTATCATTTTCTGGCGTTTCAGCGTTGGGCTTCGGTCAGCGGCTTGCGCTCCTTTTTCGGCTTGCCGTTACCGGGAGCCGCCTTGTTCTCGTTTTTTGGTTCATTCTTCGTCTGTTCCATATAAATAAGGTATTACATTGTGATTGTTATCCGGCTTCACGGACAGTTCCACCTGTCCGGCATGGTCTATCTCCATCCGGCTGCCGTCATTCCTGCCGATGTCATACACGGCTTTGCCGAAGGTGTAGAGGGCAAGTGCGGCGAATGCGGCGAGCATTGCCAGCACGATGCGCCTGCGTATCTTCGGCGGCAAGCCGTCCAGATAGCCCTTGAGCCTTGCTATCAGCATTTTCTTTTTATCGTGGAGTTTCCAATAGGTACTCCATAGTGATTTTCCGATTCCTTTCATGCCTGTTACCTTTTGATGGTTTGTAAATCCTTGTTCTCGATGATGGTGAATCCCTCGATGGTGAAACCGTTGGGGTTGTCGTCCGAACGGGACGAGTTCAAGAGGCGGCAGGTGGTCACGAGGCTGCGCTCGGTGACGTTGCTCTGCCGGATGATCTTCTGCGTGGCGTAGGTCACGGCACGGTAGGGATAGCCGTTGAAGTCGCACACCACGCTGTCCACCTTCAGCACTTGGTTGATGTTACCGGCGATGATGCGGTTGTAGTACCCCTTCTCGGCGAAGTCCGAATAGTAGTTGTACACGCTCTTGTCCGCCAGCAGCAACGCACGCTTCACGTTGTGTTCTATCGCGCTCTTTTCGGGCGAGAGCGTGAAGAACAGCTCGTGGAAGCGGCGCACATGCTCCCTCGCTTCCGCCGGACGGTTCTGCGAGAGGTCCTGCGAGAGTGCCAGCATCAGCGACTTGCCGTTGTCCAGCACATAGATCTTCTCACGCTGCCGCTCCGCGAAGCGGTAGGAACTCCACACGCTCCATACCGTTATCACGGCGCACAGCGAGAGGAAGACGATACCGAACAGGCGTATCTGCCGGAACGATGATTCGATGTTTTTAAGTGATTTGAATTCCATTTTACTTTTCCGTTTATAATTGCACATTGATTATTTCAGCAGTTTCCCGGCACGTCCGACCATGTTGCCTGCGGCTGCACCCGCCACGCTGCCCGCCATGCTTCCGGCGCGTCCCGCCATCTGGTTCACGTTGCGCCCGTAGCCGCCCATGCCCCCGGCTTGGATGATCCAGCCCGCCACCGTCGGAATGGTGAAGTAGCCGATGATGCCGATTATCATGAACACGATATACACCCCGTCGCTGGAATCCAGCGAGAAGTTGGGGTCGGTCTGCATGCGCTCGATGTCGCTCTGGAGCATCAACACCTGAATCTTGGCGAGTATGGTGCTGAATATGTCCGACACGGGCAGCCACAGATAGACCTGTATGTAGCGGCATATCCACTGCGTGAGCGTGCTTTGGAAGCCGTCCCACACCGATATGGCGAAGGCTATCGGACCGAGTATCGCCAGCACCACGAGGAAGAATGTGCGGATGGTGTCTATCACGAGGGCGGCGGCTTGGAACATCAGTTCCAGTATCTCGCGGAAGAAGTCGCGGATGCCCTTCTTCATCTTGTACATCCCCCGGTCGATATACATCCCCGCCATCGTCACCATGTCGGAGGGCGACCAGCCCAATTCCTCCAGTTGCTTGTCAAACTCCTCGTTGGACACGAGGTAGGCGGTTTCGGGATTGCGCACCATCGCCTCGTATTCCAGCCTGTCCTTCTGCTCCCGGTACTTGTTCATGTCCAGCGTCTGCGTTTCGAGCAGTTTCGCCGTGCCCTGCACGACGGGCGAGAGGACGCTGTTTATCGTGCCAAGCACCACCGTAGGGAAGAACATGATGCACAGACCGATGGCAAATGGGCGGAGCATCGGGAAGACGTCTATCGGTTCGGCTCTCGCCAACGACTGCCATACCCGGTAGGCGACATAGAAGAGCGCGCCCAGCCCGGCGATGCCTTTCGCCACGCCCGCCATGTCAGCGCACAGCGGCATCATCTGCTCGTAGAGCGAGCGGAGAATCTGGTGAAGGTTGTCGAACTCCATAGGCTACCAGTATCTTTCGTTCATGCTCCCGTACAGCCCCATGATGCGGTCGAGGTCGTTTTTCTTCTTCGCACGCAGGTAGCTCACGCTGATGTTCTTGTTGGTGTAGTAGCTCACGAGGTTGCGGTAACGCTTCATCTTGGAGTGGCAGCGTTCCACCACGTCCATGCGCTCCTTGTCCGTCATGGAGAGCGTGGTGATGTTCACCACGTTCTTCAGCTCCGTCAGCACGTCGTTGGATTCTTCCAGCAGCTTCGTGTACCCAAAGGCGATGGCTCCGAGTTCCTCCACCGTGAAGTTGTCGTCGCGCAGCATCTTCTGGAAGCTGGTCACGTAGATGTCCGTGATGTCGCCTACCATCAGGATGGTCTGCTGCACCTTGCGGGCGTCCTTGACCAGATTGTTCACCGATTTGAGGGCGTCGTAATACTTCTTGCCCTGCTCGTAGATTTTCACCGTTTCCTGAAAGTTGTTCACCATGTTGGCGGCGGTCTTCGAGGTGTGGATGATGTTCTTCGAGGCGTTGATGATGCCCTGCGCCAGATTGCCCGGATCGCTCACGACCCATTGGGCGGAAGCCCTGCCCGCGAAAAGCAGGCACAGGCAGATGGCGAATGTTATTCTTGTTCTCATGTTTCTTTGGATTTTAGCGGTTCTTATTTTTCTGCCGGAGTTTCCGGCTGCTGCTTCACACGCACGTAGTCCCCGTTGGGTGAGAAGGTCAGCACGTCGGAGGCTTCGTTATACGCCACGTCGATGCGGAAGCCGGTGTTCATGAACAGGTTGCCGTTCTCCTCCTGCAAGAGGTAGGTTTCCGGTTTCAGCTTGCGGCGGATGCCGCTCCGTTTGAATACCGTCACCTTGTAGGCTTCGCCCTCCTTGTAGATAAGCACGTCGGGCTTGCCCTCCACGCTTTCCCAGTTCCCGCACAGCAGGTCGCGGCGGTTCTCCGCCACGTCGCAGGATTGCAGCACCATGACCGCCAGTCCGATCAGACACTTGCTGACTTGCAGCATCTTCATTCTTGATATGCTCATACGCTTTTCTTTTTTTCGTTGATAAATCTGTTTTACCGATTATTGATTACTTATTTCTTGTTTCTCCGCCTTTCGGCAAGCTGCCGGATGGCGGCTTCGATGTCTCCGCCCAGCTGCTCCGCCAGACGGTACACCTCCACCTTCTCCGTTTCCTCGGTGGTGTACGCCAGATACTCTTCCGCGCTCACCTCGGTGGCATAGACCGCCGACTGCGTGCCGCCCAAGCCTATCCACACCTCCTTGTAGAGCCGTGAGGGGTTGTTCGCCATGTTGATGGAGAGTATCTGCGACTTCTCCTTCTCCGTCAGTCCGAGCAACGCCTGAATCTGGTCGAACTTGTTCATGTACTTGCGCTGGTCAAGAAGTATCTTGCAGTCGGAGTTGTTGATGATGCTCTCCTTGACGACGGGCGAGGAAATGATGTCGTCCACCTCCTGCGTCACCACGATTGCCTCACCGAAATACTTGCGCACCGTCTTGTACATATAGCGCAGGTAGTCAGCCATATTTGCCGACGAGAGAGCCTTCCAAGCCTCTTCCACGATAAGCTGCTTTCTCACGCCCTTCAACCTGCGCATCTTGTTGATGAAGGCTTCCATGATGATGATGGTCACTACCGGGAACAGTTCGCGGTTGTCCTTGATGGAATCGATCTCGAAGACGATGAACCGCTTGCCCAGCAGGTCGATGTTCTCCGCCGAGTTGAGCAGGAAGTCGTAGCGTCCGCCCCGGTAATACTGCCGCATGGTGGTAAGCATGTTGTCGATGTTGAAGTCCTCCTTCTCCACCTTGATGTCACGCTCCGCCAGTTCCCTGCGGTAGTCGTCGCGCATGTACTCGTAGAAGGTGTTGAACGAGGGGACGATGCTCCTGTCTGCCTGATGCGCTCGATGTAGGCACTCACGGCACTGCCCAATTCTCCACTTTCGGTTTTCGTCACCTTGTCGTCCTCCGACTTCCAGAGCGTCAGCAGCAGCGTCTTTATGCTGTCCTTCTTTTCCACGTCGAACACGTAGTCGTCGGTATAGAACGGGTTGAAGCTGATGGGCTTCTCCTCCGTGTAGGTAAAATACACGCCGTCCGTGCCGCCCGTCTTGCGCCGTATCATCTCGCATAGCCCCTGATAGGAGTTTCCCGTGTCCACCAATACCACATGCGCGCCCTGCTCGTAGTATTGCCGCACGAGGTGGTTCATGAAGAACGACTTGCCACTGCCCGAAGGACCCAATACGAACTTGTTACGGTTCGTGGTGATGCCCCGCTTCATCGGCAGGTCACTGATGTCGAGGTGCAGCGGCTTTCCCGTGAGCCTGTCCACCATCTTGATGCCGAAGGGCGAGAGCGAGCTGCGATAGTTGGTTTCCTCCGTGAAGAGGCACACAGCCTGTTCGATGAAGGTGTGGAAACTCTCTTCCGCCGGGAAGTCCGCAGCATTGCCGGGCATAGCCGCCCAATAAAGTGTCGGGCAGTCGATGGTGTTGTGGCGCGGCACGCACTCCATGCTTGCCAGCTGGCTGCCCACGTCGTTCTTTATGTGTTTCAGTCCCTCCGCATCGTCGCTCCACGCCATGACGTTGAAGTGCGCCCGCACCGAGGTCAGCCCGTAGGAGTGCGCCTCGTTCAGGTAGCGGTCTATCCACTCGCGGTTGATGCTGTTGCTCCTCGAATAGCGCGAGAGCGACTGCATATTCCTTGCGGACTTCTCGAATTTTTGGAGGTTCTCCTCGCTGTTGTCGATAATCACGTACTGGTTGTAGATGTGGTTGCAGGAGAGCAGCAGCCCCACCGGGGAGGCGAAGGAGAGGCGGCAGTCCGAGCGGTCGGTGGAGAGTTTCTCATACCGGGTGTCGGTAGCCACCGTGCCGGGCAGGTCTTCCGCGTCGGACAGGGTGTGCAGGCACAGGCGGTTGTCACCGATGCGCATCTCCCTTGCCGAGAGGTCGATGTCCTGCAACGTGGCGTCGCCTTCGGGCATGAGTGAGAAGTAACGCTCTATCAGCCCGGCTTTGCCGTCCGTCCCCACGATCTCGTCGGTGGAGAGGCGGCGCAGCCTGACGAAGCCGCTGTCGTTGATGATGCGCTCGAACTGTTCCGCAGCCTCCATGAACTTCGCGGCGGTTTCCTTATTCAGCTCCTTCGGGATAATATGCCCCCGGCACAGCGTGCTGAAATTGCTCTGCATCCGGTTACGCTCCTTTGTCGTCTTGGTCAGGTAGAGGTAGCACGTGTGCTTCAGGTACGGACGCTCGTTGAAGTGACGCTCGAAAGAGCGGCTCAAAAAACTCATGTCGTCCTTGTGAAGTTCCGGCGTGTACTTCTCCTTGATGAACCAGTCCTGCTTGTGGACGACGGAGAAGTCCGGCAGCACCTTGATCGCCTTGCACCAGCAGCCGTGTATCGCCTCGTACTCCGCGCCCGTCACGGTATAAAGCTCCGGCAGCTCCACCTCGAAAGCCACCGTGATGTCGGCGTCTTTGGATATGATGCAGCCTTGCTCCACCGCCATTAGCGGGAATTTGTTTTCCAGTGTTGTCATTTTGGATGTATTCCTCATGTCGTTTCTTCCTTTCGTTTCCGTTTGAATAATCGGGTGATCCGCCGCCGGTTGATAAGGTATCGGGGATGGCTCCTTGTTGCCCTAATTTCATCAGTCCGTGTTCGCCGTACCGGGCGTTAAGCGCGAAGGTCTGCCATACGAGGACGGAGGACGATGCCACGCCGAAGCCGATACATATCCACTGGTCGATGCCGACCATGTAGAGGATGATGAACAGGACGAAGAGAGCCAGCAGACCTCCGCAGAAGATGAAGAGGTACTGAGCCTTCAAGCCCTTGAACTCTACCGGACGGCCGATACCCTTGTTTATCGGGTATTCAGCCATACATTGTTTATTAAAGGAAGAATGAGCGCAGGATGGTGGCGGCGACAATCAGGAAGATGCACGCCCCGAACCACGAGGCGGCAGTCTTGGAGGTGTCGGGATCGCCGGACGAGAATTTCCCGTACACTTTCACGCCCCCGATAAGCCCGACTACCGCGCCGATGGCGTAGATGAGTTTCGTGCCGGGGTCGAAATACGAACTCACCATAGAGGTGGCTTCGTTGATGCCCGCGATGCCGTTTCCCTGCGCGAAGGCGGAGGCGGTTGCGGCAATAAGAAGTGCCGCAGATAGGATAAGTTTCTGTCTGTTGTTCTTGTTCATAAACTGTTCTTGTTTTGTGCCGTCAAAAGGGTGGATGGTCCTTTATCGGGCGGTTGATACTCGGTTACTTTTCTTTGGTTTAGTGGGCTGCCCGTTTGTTTCTACGGACTTGGGTGTGTCCGTTGCGGACCGGACGTGCCTTGCGCTTCCTCGCCGCATGGGTGTAATTTTACATTTTCATTACCATTTCTTTTTTCGTTATACATAGTCGCGGATGTCGAAGTCCTCAATATTGTCCGGGACGACAAAATCCTTTTTCGGCTTCTTCAGCCGGATTTCGATAAGCCCCTTGATGCGGATGCTCATTTCGGACGAGCCGGTCATCAGCTTCTCGTACAGCTCCGTCCCTTCCATGTCGGTGAAGACCTTTGCCGCCCGCTCCCGTTCCGTCGCTGTCGCTTCCGGTTTTTTGGCGGTTCTGACCGCATCGTCTATCTCGTCGAAACTGCTTCCCGATGCCCTCGGCGCGTCGGGCGTTTCTTCCTCCGGCTCGTCCTCCCCGAACTCCAGTTCCGAAGGCGTGAGGCTCGTGAAGGTTTCGTCGAGTTTATCCTCCGGGACTTGTGCGGGACGGGACACGGTTTCCGTGTTTCCGTCGTCAAAAGTAGCCTCTTCCTCCGTCAGCTCAATGCCTTTTTCCGAAGTGGCGGCTTCTTGCGTCGGTATGGCAGCGGTTGTCCGGGTCGGTGCCATCCTGAAACGGCTCTTGCCGATGATGTCCGGGGTGTCTGCGGGCGGTGTTTCCCTTACTGTTTCGGGCTTTGCCGCAGTGCCGCCCAACGACCGCCACAGTCCGGCTATGCTTCTGAGGAAGCGGACAAGTCTGGTTTCCATGATCCTGTCATAAAGGAGCAGGAACAGAAACCACAGGTTGCAGCCGACCGATACGGTCAGCAGAATATCAGTCATGCTTATTGTTTCACTCATGCACGTTCTCTTTTTTGAGGGTTAAAATACTGCGTCGTAATTCCGGGCGTAAAGGCTCTTTATCGCCTCCTCGCACTGGTTGAAGTGGTGCGTAAGCACATGGTCGATGTAGGCGGACAGCGACAGCCGGTCGTGCCCGATCACACGGGTGATGCGCATGATGCGGTCGTGGTACTCCGGGCGCACATACGCCATCTTTCCCTCGCGTGCCTTCACTTCGGCTTCACGGATGAACAGCCGTTCATAGTCCTTCTCACCGCATTTGCCGCCTAACGGCACGGGGGACAGGATTTCCACACTCGCCTGCACTTGGGCAAGCATACCGCCGCCGTCATGCTGCGGACTTCTGTTTTTCCGGTTCTTTTCCATATTCAAATCAAGTCTTCACGTTGTTTCTTGTACAGTTCGTTTATTTTCTCCTTGTGCTGTTCCAGATGTTGGCGCAGCACGGTGTCCACGTAGCCGCCTACCGAGATTTCACGCCCGGCGATGTCGTTCACGATTTTGAGAATCTTGCTGTGGACGTCACGGCTGATATAGACGCACTGGCGCGTCTTTATCTCGTTGCGGCGGAGGAACAGCCCGGAATAGTCGTCCTCCTGCCGTTTGCGGCGGACGGTGTCCCTCTGCGGTTTTTCCTTTGCCGTGTATTGCACGGGCGGCGGTTCCGTCTCAGGGACGCTTTCTTCTTCGGGAGCAGGCGCGGGCGGCTCCTGCGCGTGGTACAGGGTCCCGTCCTGCCTGCGTCTGCCGATGGAGGCTATCAACAGTTCCTCGTCAATGCCTTCGGTGTTCACTTTCCTGCTGCCCATGATTATTGAGGTCTGATGATACGGCTTATCTCTTCCGAGAACTCACGGATGCCGCTTCCTTTCAGCAGGGACGCATCCATCGGGAAGATAGTCGAGCGGAACACGCTCTTGCGCTCTTCCGAGAGGTCGCGCCGGAACTTCTTGCTGTCGGGCAGGCGGGTGGACAGCACCGGCAGCCCCATCTCGGCGATCACATCCTCATACAGGTCGTAAAGCCCGTTCTTCTCCCTGCCGTCCACCATCGTCCAGAACAGGTACAGCCCTTTTGTTTTCGCCTGTCCCGTCGTCATGAGGTTGTCACGGAACATCACGGCGAATTGCAGGGTGCTTTCCACGACAAAACGGTCGGCACTCATGGGCGCGAAGATGTAGTCCATCTGCGAGAGGGTCTTGACCACGCCGTTGCTTTTCAGGGTTCCCGGCATGTCGAAGAACACGACGTCGGGTTTCACCTCTTCTGCGGCAAGCATCCTTTCGGCGTCATCGAGGGCGTCAAGGGCGTCGCTTGCGATGACCGGATAGGCGTTCTTCCTTATCTTGCGGAAGTGGTCACACGCGAGTGCCTTGAAATAGAGGCTCCCGCCGATAAGTCCCGTTTCACGTTCACGCAACCCGTGTATGCTGTGCTGTGGGGCGTCGCAGTCTATGACGGCGACATTGTGTCCTTTCACGTTGTGGAGGTAGTTGGCGGCAAGTGCCGTGACGGTGGATTTGCCGATACCCCCTTTCTGTGTTGCGAATGCAACGAATGTTTCATTACTCATGGTTCTGTTGGTTTTAATGGTTGATGAATTGTTTTCCTGCTCCGATACGGAATCGGTGACATGTATATCCGCATCCGCGAATCTCCGCCCGTCCGGTTCGTCACGTATCCGCTTCAACGGTGAGGCAGGGATTCGGATAACTGGTGAATGACGACATTGCGTCATGAAGTCATTGAATCCGTGAATCACCGCGTCATTGGAAAGCCGGGTATCCGAAGGTTCGGGTATCCGGTCAGGCAAATAGCCGCCGAAGCGGTTTGCCGGGTATTTGAAAGCCTCATTTTTCATATCTTCAAATTGTTCGTTTCTTGAATCATGCTGCAAATAAACAAGGATATTTTGGAACCTGTACCACTTCCCCGGCAAGTGGCGGCATGTTGCGCCGGTTGGCACTGATTGTCCGGGTCAAGCCTCTGTCCGATACCGCTTTAAGGGCGTAACTTTGCACCCGAACGGCAGGGTTCGCCGCAGGTGGTGCAGCCCGGAGTTTGAAAGGCATTCCCCCAATCCGTCCCCGACGGATTTTTATGTTCGCCTGAACATAGCAAGATGTCTTTTCAGCCGCTCAAAACGTTTTGAGCAGCCACGAAAAGCACTTGCCCTTGCAGGGGGCGGGCTTCCTCTCCGAAGTCGGGAAGCCTTTCAAACCTGCGGTGTCTGTGCCAAGAAGCGGCGGCTTATGCCGTCCATCCGCTAAATCCAAAGTTTATATGAAAGAGAAAAGAAACAAGACCGGGAGAAATCCCAAACTTGACCCGGCGGTGTTCCGTTACACCGTCCGTTTCAACGAGGAGGAACACAACCGTTTCCTCGCCATGTTCGAGAAGTCGGGCGTTTACGCCAAGTCGGTTTTCATCAAGGCGCACTTCTTCGGGCAACCGTTCAGGGTGCTGAAAGTGGACAGGACGCTGGTGGATTACTACACCAGACTGTCCGATTTCCATGCGCAGTTCCGCGCGGTAGGCACGAACTACAACCAAGTCGTGAAGGAACTCAGGCTGCATTTTTCCGAGAAAAAGGCGATGGCGTTGCTCTACAAGCTGGAGCAACAGACCGTCGAACTCGTGAAACTGAGCCGTCAGATTGTGGAACTTTCAAGGGAAATGGAGGCGAAATGGTCGCAAAAATCAGTGTAGGAAAGTCGTTGTACGGCGCGCTTGCCTACAACGGGGAAAAGATCAACGGGGCGAAAGGGCGGCTGCTCACCACCAACCGCATCTACAATGACGGCACGGGGACGGTGGACATACGCAAGGCGATGGAAGGTTTTCTCGCCTGTATGCCGGAGCATACGAGGGTGGAGAAACCGGTACTCCATATCTCGCTCAACCCGCATCCCGACGACGTGCTGACAGATACGGAATTGCAGGACATCGCACGCGAGTATCTGGAGAAACTCGGCTACGGGAACCAGCCGTACCTTGTTGTCAAGCACGAGGACATAGACCGTCACCACCTGCACATCGTGACAATCAATGTGGACGAGAAAGGCAGGCGGCTCAATCAGGATTTCCTCTTCCGCCGCAGCGACCGCATCCGCAGGGAACTGGAACGGAAGTACGGGCTGCACCCGGCGGAGCGTAAGAACCTACGGCTGGAAAATCCGCTGCGCAAGGTGGACGCTTCGGCGGGCGACGTGAAGAGGCAGGTCGGAAATACCGTCAAGGCTCTGAGTGGACAGTACCGTTTCCGGACGATGGGCGAATATCGCGCCCTCCTATCCTTATATAATATGACGGTGGAGGAAGCGCGGGGAAACGTGCGCGGGCGTGAGTATCACGGGCTGGTCTATTCCGTCACCGATGATGCCGGGAACAAGACTGGCAACCCGTTCAAGTCCTCGCTTTTCGGGAAGTCCGCAGGCTATGAAGCCGTGCAGAAGAAGTTTGCCCGTTCCAAACAGGAGATTAAGGACCGGAAACTCGCCGACATGACGAAACGCACCGTGCTTTCCGTGCTTGAAGGCACGTATGACAAGGAGAAGTTCGTTTCGCGGCTCAAGGAAAAGGGCATCGACACCGTACTGCGCTACACGGAGGAAGGGCGCATCTACGGAGCCACGTTCATAGACCACCGAACGGGCTGCGTGCTGAACGGCTCGCGCATGGGCAAGGAACTTTCCGCCAACGCCTTGCAGGAACACTTTACGCTGCCTTATGCCGGACAGCCGCCGATTCCGCTGTCCGTTCCGGTGGAAACAGAAGAGGATATGCGCGGACAGACCGCATCCGACCACGAGAACACGGCGGGCGGTGTCGGTCTGCTCACTCCCGAAGGTCCGGCTGTGGATGCCGAGGAGGAAGCCTTTATCCGGGCGATGCAGCGCAAGAGGAAAAAGAAGAGGCGCAAGGGCTTGGGAATGTAACCGTAAGTATCAACATCAAAATTTTTCAATCTATGTCACAACAAGAAGACGATTTGAGGGCATTGGCGAAAATCATGGATTTTCTGCGTGCCGTGAGTATTATTTTAGTGGTCATGAACGTGTACTGGTTCTGCTATGAAGCCATACGGCTCTGGGGCGTGGACATCGGCGTAGTGGACAGAATCCTGATGAACTTCAACCGCACGGCGGGGCTGTTCCATTCCATCCTCTACACGAAACTGTTCGCCGTCCTCCTGCTTGCCCTGTCCTGTCTGGGGACGAAGGGCGTCAAGGGAGAGAAAATCACTTGGGGAAGGATCTGGACGGCACTTGCCGCAGGGTTCGTGTTGTTCTTCCTCAACTGGTGGATACTGGCATTGCCGCTGCCGGTTGAAGCGGTGACGGGACTTTACGCGCTGACCGTAGGCACGGGCTATGTCTGCCTGCTGATGGGCGGTCTGTGGATGAGCCGCCTGTTGAAACACAACCTTATGGATGACGTGTTCAACAACGAGAACGAGAGCTTCATGCAGGAAACACGGCTCATCGAAAGCGAGTATTCGGTCAATCTGCCCACCCGCTTTTATTATAGGAAACGTTGGAACAACGGCTGGATCAACGTGGTGAACCCATTCCGCGCCTCCATCGTGCTGGGTACGCCGGGCAGCGGAAAGTCATACGCGGTGGTAAACAGTTTCATCAAGCAGCAGATTGAGAAGGGCTTCTCGATGTATGTCTATGATTTCAAATTCAGTGACTTGTCCACGATAGCCTATAATCATCTGCTCAACCACCCGGAGGGATACAAGGTGAAGCCGAAGTTCTACGTGATAAACTTCGACGACCCGCGACGCAGCCACCGTTGCAATCCCATTCACCCAGATTTCATGGAGGACATTACGGACGCTTACGAGAGCGCGTACACCATCATGCTCAATTTAAACAAGAGTTGGGTGCAGAAGCAGGGCGACTTCTTTGTGGAATCGCCCATCATCCTTTTCGCGGCTATCATCTGGTATCTTAAAATTTTTCAGAACGGCAAGTATTGCACGTTCCCCCATGCCATCGAGTTCCTGAACCGCCGTTACGAGGATATTTTCCCGATTCTGACCTCTTATCCCGAACTGGAGAACTATCTCTCGCCATTCATGGACGCGTGGCTCGGAGGGGCTGCGGAGCAGTTAATGGGGCAGATTGCTTCGGCGAAAATTCCGCTGTCACGCATGATTTCCCCGCAGCTCTATTGGGTAATGTCGGACAGCGAGTTCACGCTGGACATCAACAATCCCGAAGAACCGAAAATTCTCTGCGTGGGCAACAATCCCGACCGACAGAACATATACGGGGCGGCTCTCGGTCTGTATAATTCCCGTATCGTTAAACTTATCAACAAGAAAGGGATGCTGAAGTCGTCGGTCATCATAGACGAGCTGCCGACGATATACTTCAAGGGGCTGGACAACCTTATCGCCACCGCGCGAAGCAACAAGGTTGCCGTGTGTCTGGGTTTTCAGGATTTCAGCCAGTTGGTGCGTGACTATGGGGACCGCGAGGCGAAAGTGGTGATGAACACGGTCGGCAATATCTTCTCCGGGCAGGTGGTGGGCGAAACAGCCAAGACGCTCTCGGAGCGGTTCGGAAAGGTGCTTCAAAAGCGGCAGTCCATCTCCATCAACCGGCAGGATGTTTCCACCTCCATCAACACGCAGATGGACGCGCTTATCCCGCCGAGCAAAATTTCCGGCTTGACGCAGGGGATGTTCGTCGGTTCGGTGTCCGACAACTTCAACGAGCGTATCAAGCAGAAGATTTTCCACTGTGAGATTGTCGTGGATGCCGAGAAAATGAAGCGCGAGGAGAAAGCCTACAAGCCGATACCCGTCATTACCGACTTCGCGGACGCGAACGGCAACGACTGCATGAAGGAAATGGTGAAGGCGAATTACAGGCGCATCAAGGAGGAGGTGAAACAGATTGTCGCCGACGAGTTGGAGCGCATCGCTGGTGACGAGAATCTGAAACATCTGTTGCAACAGAAATAATATATAACAACAAGATGTATCAGACTCCCGTTTTGAGAATTACTCCTGCTACAGCTATCTGTGACAGGAGTAATTTGTAATTCTTTATATTGAGCATTATGACTATATTAAGTTCAACTAACCATTGCGGCCGTGTTATTTGAAACTTCATTCATTACCTCATTTAATGATTGGGATTTAGATAAAGTGGCTCTTTCTATTTTGAGCTTATCAAGCAAATATTTCAGCCTACGTTCCACCTCATTTGTTATTTCACTCCATTTTTTTACATAGAGGCTATAATTACTGTCATTTTGGACTAAACCAGTAAGCTTATTTATGACCCTTCGACCTACAATATCATCATAGTCTTGTCCTATCAAAATGAAAGTCCAGAACTCATTAGCATCATTAAAACAATCTTGTTTTAGAATAACATCCATATATTGTTCTAATTGATTTAACTGTTCTGATTTTAATTGTTTTATAGTTGTCGGATTTTTGATTTCCACAACTATATTATGAGGTCTCCCATCCCTAAAATCAGTACCAGTAAGAAATAAATCCATTTCTTTGTATTTATTAGGGTGAGCAATATATTTTTTCTCGCTAACTCCACGCAGAATATAAATGTATTTTCTTAAAGCCTCTTCAAATTTGACCTCTTCCGCACATACCATTCTATATTCTTCGCCAAAAATCCAATAGTGTTTTTCTATGAACGACTGCAAATCACGAACTTCATTGGCTTGTAAAGTATGATTAAAAACAATCTTTTTTAGATTCTCCAGTGTCAGCAATCTGTCTGAAATAAGCTTAATCGTGGAAACGACTTGTTTTAACCTCGTTATTTCTAATATTTTTGCAAATTCTTTCCTATCGTTCGAGTCTAATTCAACAACTGCATCTAAAATCTTAAACAGACTATCGCGCTCACCGCTATCCATCACCAAATTTAGAAGTTCTAAGAAAACTCTTTTTTGTTCTTTGTTCAACTTCATGAAAACAGCAGGTTCTACTTCGTATAGTTCCTTTACGAAGTTTTCCAAACCTTCTCTACGCACTATATCCCAATCTTCAGTACCAAATTTAGGGAAAACATCTTCATTCTTATATTTGGTTACCATAACTTCTGCTTGCTCCTTTAGGAATGGGCGTCTTTTCTTTTTGAGAAACTCATTGAGTTGCGTAATTAGTTCCTTAAATAATTTTCTATCAGCAGAATTATCAAACAATTTAGGTTGAATAGCATTATCGTCTAATTCGTTATCACAATTGATTTCATTGAAGAAATCATCAATCACAATTACAGAATGCCAAAAATTATCTCCTTTTTTATTTAATAATGTCGTTTTGGTAAATTTTAACTCCAAGTCATTATTCAAGAAGTAAAATCGAGAATATTCATCATTCATCTTTACATTCCATCGGATATACTTGCATTGAAAGTTGATGTTATTTTTCTGGTTATGTGATAATATCGGTGATATTGATTCTTGTTCTGCTATTATAGAAGAATAATCTAATTCTTGCCCATTGATGTATATTTGATATTCGGATTTCAATTCTAAAAACCACGCAAATTCAGCCTTTAGATAAGGGATAAGAGTCTTCGTTATAAACAAACTGGAAATATCAGAAGAAATCTCATTAAAAACGACACAAGTACCTGTTGTTGTGTCATCAGATACAAGTGGCTCTGTTGTAGTGTAGTCTTTTAAAGTATCGCTATCAATTCTAATGTCATAAGACATTATTTGTGCATCTTTACTATAGCGTGTTTCCCAATTAGCAAATCTCGCAAATTTATAGAAAGTAAAACGACCATAACCGTTTTTTCCTCTTGTAAATTCAGTATTATTCTCGTTGGCTATTCTCTTTTGAGACTCATAGAATTTTTTGAATTTTATAGGTAATTCTTCATAGCAGATGCCTGTACCATTGTCTGTTATTCTAATATTTTTGATTGTGTCCAATTCTGCATTGTCAATTTCAAAATCAATATTTACAACGGTTGCTTTTGCATCAAATCCATTCCATACATATTCGGCAATAGCTCGCTCTGGAGTATATTTATTCAATATTTTCCTAATGCCAGCAGATGTTATTTCTACAGTTTGCGAGTTCATGACTATTTATTTTTAATTAAATCCAGACCTTTCTCCGTAAGACGGTATTTCTGTCGCGGGTGTTTCGGCTTTTCCGGATAAATCGGTTCTACTAAATCCAACCTTATTGCAGGATACAGATAAAGCTCCAGAAAATTGCTTTTGTCCTTCAATCCTATCATTTCCATAACATCTTTTGTCGATAGTGTCTGATTCCCGATTGCAGACAGAACTTTTCCCACTTGCGGGGTAACTGTCGGGTAACTATCGGGCGACTGTGGGGTGACTGTCGGGTATGACCCGACTGCTTTCCGGGTATAGCGGAAAACGACCCATACGCTGTTTCCGTCCGTGTGAAATTCGGGGTCCGGAATGCCGACACGCCGGCACTCGCTTATCATAAGCCCGATGCCCCGTCCCCAACTTTCCAAGACCTCGCTTTTATACAGCACGTTTGCTATGATTAGATTTTGCGGTTCTGAATTATGCCCGCTTAACAGTTTTTCCATTGTTATATCCGGCGGAAATGTCCCGCTGTTCTCTATTTCCACACGGTCGTCATAGATGGCGATTCCCACCGAACTGCCGGGACGGTGGTACAGGCGGTGGCACAACGCATTTGTGCAGCACTCTCTCAATGCCTTGTACGGGATTTCCAGTTCTTCCTCACGGTACAGCCCTTCTATCTTACCGGAAAGTGACAGATGTTTGAAAAAGAACGCCATTGCAGCATCCAGCAGCGCGTAGATATTCCCAGTGACACGTTGATTGTCTATAAACTCGTCTTTCGTCGTGCCTTTGAAACGCGCCAGACGGAGCAGGCATTGGGGATAATAATAAAAATCATGACCGAACAGCACTGCTGAAGCATTGTTAAGTTTCCCGTCATGCAACAGACTGAATTTTTCGAGAATGGTCGGCAAGTCTTCCCTTATGGTTGCTTCAGGTAAACGACCGCTTCTGATTCCCCCGCGAACAGCACTAATGACGGCATGTTCGTCAAGGTCGGATATTTTAAGGTCAGGATTTGCTATTGCCTCCCAAGCGTATTTCCCGCCCCGCTGTATCAGATATTGGTTATATATCTCCTGCGGCATGATGGATGTCGCGCTTTCCACCCGCAGGTAAGCCCGTCCTTTGTAAGAGAACGGACGCATATATCTTTGTTCTTCCGCAGACAGTGCGATGACACTTTTGCCAGTGTCTGGTATTTCAGTATAAGAAACTTCAACTGTGGCAAACGGCTCGATACGCCGGATCGCGTCCGCTATATCCCGCTTGGTTTTGTCGCTCACGTCTTGTCCGATGATTTTTCCCTTGTCGGTGACACCGAACAATACCGTGCCGCCTTCGCCGTTAAGGAAGGCGCAAAGCGTTTCCATGCCGCGCTCCAACTGTCCGGTGGTTTCCTTGAACTCCACCCGTCCGCATTCTTTTTCGGCTATCAACCGTTTTATTATGTCGAGGTTGTCTATGCTCATATACAATTCTGTAACGTGGGTACAAAGATAGTGCTTTTCGCTGGTTTTCGGGCGAATAGATAACGAAATGTATCTACACAGCAGGACAAAACCTACAAAAAATCAGAGAATGACATAACGTCACCCCCTGATTCATCATTGGTACAGGATTATTTTCTCAAACGTTCCATTTCCTCGTCGCGGAGCATCCTCTCGTTCAGTTTCTCCTGCATCCTGTCAAGGAAGTAAGTGCGGCTTTCGTTTTTCCGGCGTTTGATGTCGATATAGAAACGGTAGCAGTCCTTTGATTCGATACCGAAAATCTTGTAGAGGAGCGGGGCGAGCTGTTTGAGCGGCATGTTGCCGTTGTTGATGCAGCCCATCTCGTTGATGCCGTAGATAAGTTCCACGAGGTCGATGGCGTTGCCCGTCCATTGCAGGGGTGAGGCGGGATTTTCGGTTGTGTTGTCGGAGGATGTACGGATGGGGATTAGTGGTGGCACTTGGGGAGCGGCAAGGAACTTCTGCATCTTCCTCACTAAAGAGAGTGCCTTGCTGATATAGGCTGCAACCTCCCTCTTTTCTTCGGGAAGATTGCGCATGGGATGGTGCTGCAACTCGATTTCGATGTAAGCCAGTGCGATGATGGTGCGGTTGGTGTCCACATTGCCGCTGCATAGCTCGATTACTTGCGTGGCGAAAGCCGTATATGCCGTTTCCATATTGCAGTCCCCGGCTTCGTTTATACGGCGGAAGAACTCGGTTTCCGCCAATAAGAAATAATTCATATCCTGTCAATTTTGAAATTTTACACTCTGTTTTTCGGTATGCGCACATGAATATGATTGGCAAAAAGCGTGTTCATAAAATAAAAAATCCGGCACACTCTCTGCAAGGTGCTGGATTTCAGTGTGATAATTTTGCAATTTATTTGTCTGTCAGGAATTATTTTCGACTTAAAGTGTTCATTTCCTGAACATTCGTCCATTTTCCGGACATCAAACGCACGCTTTATAGATATGGCGGACCACTCCGTTGCGGTACACCTTCTGCGAGGTCAGCGTCCATTGTTCCTGTGGCAAGGCGGACTGGAAGAAACGCTTTCCCGTTCCGGCAATGAAAGGAAGCGTATAAAGTATGATTTCATCCACCACACGCATACGTAACAGCCCATTGATGTAGTCCGCCTTTTCAGGAGTGACTTCCGCCAGATAGCAGATGTCTGTTGCGGATTTCCGCCATTCGTCGAGCATAGAGATGGAATAGTCGGGTGTGATATGATAAAGGGCGTTTTCCCTTATCTCGTTGATACCGCAATCTTCAAGGCGCAGTTCCTTATACGCTTTGCAATATAACTCGGAGCTTTGACAACCGTCCATCGTGAGGACGGCAAGAATCTGTACTTTACCCATTAGCGTTTCCTTTCGTTGGGCAAGGGCAAAAAAGTAGCGTGCAATCCACGCTATCACTAATGGAGGCTCTGGAATGCCCTTAACAGGAATAGGTGAATGCACGCTATGCGTAGGCATAGCATAAGCAATCACGCAATAGTTCCTGTTAATGTTAATTTTCCAGATTCCCATTAGGACGCCTTGCGGTCTTATGTTATATATAGGCGGCAAAAGGCTCTGCCAATCGCCGTTACCTTCTGATATGTCATGCAAAGATAGCCATTTTCAGCGAATTGCGGGCTATGGTTGCTCAAATTTATACTTCAATCCATATTCTTCCAGTTTATTATAGAGTGTTGTCCTGCCTATTCCAAGCAATTCGGCAGCGACCTTCCGGTTCCCGTCAGCCTGCTTCAAAGCACGCAGAATCCGCTCTTTATCTTCCTCGTCGTTGCGTAGGGAGAAGCCGGTAACAGAGGTTGTTTCGGTTATCCCAAGTTCCAGATGCTCTTTTGTGACAAGTCCCGTCTGAGCCTGCAACACCGCACCCATGATTTTCTGTCGAAGTTCGCGCACGTTGCCCGGCCATGAATGGGTCAGCAACGCTTTCCGTGCTTCGGAACTGAAACCGCTAACCTTGCACTCCAATTCCTTATTGGCAATCTCACGGAAGAACTCCGCCAGCGGCATGATGTCCTCCTGACAGTCACGTAAGGGCAGAACGGTTATTTCAAAGTCATGTAGGCGGTATAACAAATCCTGCCGGAAACGCTTTTCATTGACCGCCTTTTCCAGATTCTCGTTGGTGGCGGCGATGATGCGGACGTTGAAACTGCGGTCGGACTTGTCGCCAACGGGACGGAACCGCCGTTCCTGTATGGCACGGAGTAACATCTGTTGAGTTTCTGGTGCGAGATTACCCACTTCGTCTAAAAACAATGTGCCGCCTTCCGCCTCGTGGAAATAGCCTTTCTTTGTGTTTTCAGCACCAGTGAACGCTCCTTTGACGTGTCCGAAGAACGCCGATGGTGCAAGCTCTTTGGTGAGTGAGCCGCAGTCCACCGCCACGAAAGGCTTGCCTGAACGCTTGCTTTTATCGTGCAGTAGATGGGCAATATGCTCTTTGCCAGTACCGTTCTCCCCGAATATCAGTACGCTCATGTCGGTAGGAGCTACCAGCCTTATCCGGTGCATGATTTTCTGAAAGGCTGAACCGTCACGGGCAAATACGGGCATGCGGCTTCGCCCGATATTCCGCTCTTTCAGTATGGTGCGGAGCAAAGGCACGAGTTTGTCCTCCACGAGTTGCTTGGGTATGTAGTCCAGCGAACCGAGTTTCATGCTTTCAACCGCCGTATGTACTTCGGCATAGTCGGTCATGATGATGAACGGCTGCGTCATGCCTTCTTTGCGCATCCAGCGCAATAGGTCGATGCCGTCACCGTCAGGCAAACGCAAATCAGAAACTACTATATCATTGTCAGTGGCTTGTTGCAGAAGTTTCTTCGCTGTCGAGAGGTGGAAAGCCTGCACGGTACGGAATTTCTCCCGTGCCAGCAGGTTGCAGACAAACTCGCAATATACGATGTTGTCCTCCACCACGATGATTTTTGTTTTATCCATTTTCGTATTTTCTCCTTTCTTCTTTTGCCAGCCGGATTATCTCCGAACCCTTATCCAATACGGCAGTCACGGCGTTGTTCAATGCTTCATAATCGGGAACGGCACTCCCATGAAGCTGTTTATAAAGTTCCCTTAATGGTTGGTCGGCACGCAGTATCTCCCACGAACTATGTAGGTGGTGTGTCAGGGCGTCCAGTTCTTGAAAGTCTTTCCGTTGTTCCGCATCCCTGACCGACTGCATTTCCTTTTCGGTTTCCGCTATCAGTTTATCCAACATGACGGATTCATTGCCGTAAGACAGTAGGGAGGAGAAATCAGGCTTTTCATTTTGTTTACCTTTCATGGCGCACTTGTCGGAAACTTCCATCAGCTCCGATATGGAAAACGGCTTGAGAAGGCAATCGGAAAATCCACGTTCTAAAAGTTCCTCTCTGTTGCAACTGCCCGAAGCGGTTGTTACAATAATCGGAATGATCCTTGAATTGCCCACATTGGAGGTGCGTAGCAGTTCCAACAGCTCGAAGCCGTTTATATCCGGCATATTCAAATCGGTCAGAAGCAGACTGTATTCTTTCCGGCGTATCATTTCCATCAGTTCCGCAACATCGGTGCAAGTGTCGCAATGTATCCCTTCTTGTGCATACATTTCTTTCAGCATTAGGAGAAGTACCTTGTCATTGTCGATGGCAACAATATCATGGAGTGTTCGGTTATGATGAATCTGTGTTTTATTTATCCGTTCCGGCAATTCCTCGGCTGACTGCATGGGTATCTCCACCGTGAAACGGCTGCCCTTGCCTTTCTCGCTCTTCAGCTGGATTGTGCCGCCGAGCATTGTCACAATGCGCTGAACAATGGAAAGACCTAATCCGAAGCCGTCCTTTGCGGCAGCGTTTGACAAACGTTCAAACGCACCGAACACACGTTGCTGTTCCTCTTCGGTCATACCCGAACCCGTATCTTTGACGATAAGTTTCAGCATACCGTTATCATACCCCATTGTCAGAGAAACGGCACCGTTCTCAGTGAACTTGATGGCGTTTGACAGCAGGTTATTTCCAATTTGTAGAATGCGTTCCTTATCGGTCAGTACAACAGCATCCGTGTGATTCGTCACAGTAAGAGCAAGTCCCTTGTTTATGGCAATTGGCATAAACTCTGATTCGAGCGTATGCGCTATTGATGAAATCCTACACGTGGAGAAATTAGGCTGTTCCTTGCCGTCGTCCAGCCGGAAGAAACTCAGAAGAGTATTAAGCATTTCACGCATACGGTCGGAGGATTGCTGAATATTTCGGATATACATCCCGGTTTTATCCGCATTGAAGTTTTTTTGTATCAGTCCGGCATAGCCCGTTATTGCAGTCAGCGGTGTGCGTAATTCATGGGTAATGGTATGTACGGCTTTCTTGCGGGAGGTTATCAGTGCCTCGTTTCGCTTTGCCATTTGTTGCAGTCGCTCGATTAAATCTGCGGTTTCCTGTTTATATCGCTTGATGCGGTTGGCATTTCGGTGTATGATGATATATGATATGACCAGTAGCAGTATAACGAACCCTGTCAAGCCCCCAATCTGAATGAACGACCGTTCCCGCATGGCTGTTATCTCGGCTTCCCGCTTTTGTAGGTCAGTTTGTACTTTCCCGTCTATTTGAACAACCAGTCCTTGCAGTTGCCTGTTAAGTTCCGCATTTCGTGCGGCAAGGCTATCGGCATGAACCGATAAGCGGCGGCTTTGTGCCTGTTGTTCGGTTCTCATATTCCGGTTAAAGGACGGTGCATCGTGGTAGTCACAGTTGGTTTCGCTTCTTCCTTTTTGCCGAAGATGCCCAAGAAACCTTTGCGCTTGGACTTCTTGGGCTGTTCCTGTACACTCTTCTGCACGATTACAGGTACTTGACTGGTTATCTTATCGTTGATGGCTTGTTGTTGTTCAAGTATTTGAACGATTTGGCACATCTGCCGTTCCTTATCTTCGAGAAGATGGCGTACGCTGTCTATACGCTCTGCCGGATAGGTAGCTTTGAAACGGCAGAGCATACTATCCATTGCCATACGCTGTGCATGGTAATGTTCGATATCTTTATCGTTCCATTCCAGTATTGTTTCACCAAATAGAGAAAATTTTATCATTTGAATATTGATATTGTTTATCTCTTTTCGGAACTCGTCTATTTTTTTATTGTCAAGTTCTAATGCTTCTATCTCCTGCCATTCATAGAAGCTATTATATGCTATACATCCGATAAGAACGGAGATAAGTATATACCCCAACCGTATTGTCTTATAGAAATTCCTGGATCGTTCCATTATTTTGATGATACTGATTTTTCAAACATGAATAAAAGTTTATCCTTTTCTTCCATACGGGTATTATCAGAATAACCGCCTTTTGTTATTTGATACCCACACGGCTTAACCATAAAAGTGCCTAAGCCTTTAGTGTATGAACTTACTTCTGAAGCATAGTCTTTACTTGTATTTAATGGAACTTTCCCTTCAATAAGACACCACTCTTTATTACAACTGATACCTTTAATCTCAGACATCATTTTTTGCAGATCTGTAATAGCTTTGGAACTTGCTACTTGTGGTATCTGTAACTCAAAATAGAGCATCGGTTCGAGAATATCCACTCCTGATTGTTGCAAAGCCAACCTGAAGACATAAGGAGACAATTGTCTAAAATCGGCAGGGGTACTTATCGGACTATAATAAAGGGCATAAGTAAAGGTTACTTTCAAATCCGTCACTTCCCATCCATGCAATCCCGATTGGCAAGACATACGGATTCCTTCAAAAACGGCATTTTGAAAAGAATGGTTCAGATAACCAAAGGAGATTTCACTTTCGATTTGCACCCCTGACCCTATCGGTAAAGGTTCCAGAGTCAGTCCTATTGAGGCCCAGTAAGGGTTGGGAGGGACTTCGATATGGATAATCTTATTCACCTTCTTTTTAGGTCGTTCTTTGTAGATAGTCTTGATTTCATCAAAATGGGTCTTTACGGAGAATCGTTCTTCCAGCAATGTTTGTATGATTTCTTTTTGGGTTAAACCATATAACGAGATTTCCAATTCATCACTATATGAATTTATGGAAAAGGACAGAGACGGGTCTTCAATAAACAATACATTTAGAGCGGATATCAACTTGCTTCTCTCTTCGGGCTTGTCTGGTCGGACAGAAGATTTGAGGGCGGGATGCTGATGAGATAATCCTTGAATCAGACAAGGTTTAACACCTAAATAATCTCCGATTCTTAATTCTTCTATATCTTCTATAATTGCGATATCATTAGCAACCACTTCATCAACATTTATCTCTTTGCCCTGATAAATGGTTTTTAGATTTTTAATCTTGATGAATTTTTCCGAATCATTGACTTTTATAACGGTTCGAAGTCTCAGACTTCCGTCAATAATTTTTAGAAAACTTCTTTTATGCCCTTTGGGGGCATGTTCTATTTTATAAAGATAAGCTGAAAGTCTATTTGGGACTGATGCCGGAGGAAATATAAAAGAAATGATGGCGTCTAACAACTCATTGATGCCAATATTGCACATTGCTGATCCATGCAAGACCGGATAGGCTTTGGCTTTTGCCACAAGAGCGATTATCGCATTCCAATAATCTGCCGGTAAGATTTCTTTATCCGCCAAATATAGTTCTAATATATCGTCGTCATGGTTGCATACAAATTCTTTGTGTTCTGCCCTTATATCTGTTGAGGTGCAAATCGGGTAAACTACTCCATCGACAACCGTTTGCATAAACAAGACGTCTTGCGACAGATTTGTTTTTATGTCCAGATATAAACGCTCAAGATTTACGCCGGCACGATCAATCTTATTGATAAATATAATTGTCGGGATTTGCAGTTTTTGCAAAGTCTTGAACAGCAACTTTGTTTGTGCTTGTATGCCTTCCTTTGCCGATAATATGAGGACTGCTCCATCAAGCATTTTGAATGTCCGCTCCACCTCTGCAATAAAATCCATGTGTCCCGGAGTGTCAATGATATTGCATTTCACACCATTCCAAACAATAGATGTCGTAGAAGCCCGAATAGTAATTCCTCTACGTTTTTCTATATCCATAGAGTCTGTTATGGTGTCACCTTTATCAACACTGCCGCGCTTTTCCGTTGCTCCGCAGGCAAATAGCAGATTTTCGGTTACGGAAGTTTTTCCTGCATCAATGTGAGCAAGAATTCCTAAATTTATAATGTTCATTTGATTAAGCAATAATATACTACAATAGATGCATTGCCGAAACGCACCTTTTAATACCTCCTCGTAGCATGTGGAAAACTACAGGATTCTTAACTCGTATTAATATGTATATTATTACTGCCGCATAATTGAACGCAAATTTACGAAAAAAAAGTTCCCTGACAAAAGCACAAAGAACTTTTTTAATCTATACGTATTTTTATTTGGTATTATTAATTTGTTATGCGGCAGCTTAAAAGACGACACCAAACCAGAAAAATCATCTTGACAACCACCCGACTTTGAACTACGAAGGATGAAATTTTTCAGGGACAACTTCCAGCATTTCCAAAAAACAGTTTACCCATTGACTTGGAGACAAACAAACAATTTGAGCATTAAGGTTTAAACCGAATTTTTCCGAAATTGACCTGACCTGACTTTTCCTGAAAATCGACTTTAAAGCTGTTTTTACAGATAAATCAGGTTTCTCTAACAGACAGGAAATAAATGCTAAGTATTTGGCTTTAAACTTAAAATCAAAAAATAACTGTTTTCTTTTAATGTTTAACAGGGCTGATTTGACAGTTGGCGGTGGAAAGAAACTTTCAGGACCTACCTCATAGACAAGTTTCAAATCAAAAAAAGTATGATAGAAAACGGTATATGGATTGTAAAGCTTCCTCGAAAATAACTTTTGTGTAGGTTCTAACTGAAGGACAATGGAACCTCCCAGAAAATTTCCAAGACTCTCAAACATCAGGATTTTGAAAATATCGGAAGTAATGCCATAAGGAATATTTGACACCACTTTGAAAGGAAATTTCGGAACTGCAAAATTCCTAAAATCACAACCGACAACTTGAACATTTCGGGCATCAGAAAATAATTTTCGTAAATGTTCAACCAAAGCTGTGTCGTTTTCAATAGCAACAACATTGTTGGCGATTTTTAATAAATGAACAGTAAGAAACCCCTTGCCTGCCCCAATATCTAAAACCGTATCCTGATTACTTATATTTGCTTGTCTTATTGCATCTTTTATTAGCACTTTATCAATAGTAAAGTGCTGACCCGTAAAACGAACGGGCAATTTCTTTTTTGTCATTAGTAAACCCGTTGGCGGAATTAATTTAAGTTGATAAATATGAGTAAAAAGTTGTACATGTCGCTGATTTTTAGTAACTTAGTGGTGATTAAAACATTAAGTTCAAACCATCGTATGTACAACCTTTATGCAAAATTCGTCAAAATACTTGAGATATGCAAGCAATTCTCTGAAAATCTCGTCAATGATTCGGGTAATGTTCCACGTCGTGGTCCTGTTCCCAAGTTTTCGGATTTGGAAGTGGTGGCGCTATCCCTGACGGCAGAGACCGAGAGCATTGATAGTGAGAAGTGGTTGTTCGACTATAAATTGCAAGAATACAAGGACAGCATTCCCAATCTCATATCAAGGAGACAGTTCAATGACCGCAGGAAGAAAACGTCAGGCCTGTGTGAGGAACTGCGCAAGCGGATTGCCATGGAAATGGATGGCGGAGAGGAACAATTCTTTGTTGACTCCAAGCCGATAGAGGTCTGTAGGGTTGCAAGAGGAAAACGTTGCAAGATGGGGCGTGCCGGCAATTTCTCGCAAGCTCCCGACTTCGGCTTCTGTGCTTCGCAGAACACGTATTATTTTGGTTATAAGTTACACGCTCTCTGTGGGTTAAGTGGAGTTATCCATTCCTATGATCTGTCAAAGGCAAGTGTGGCTGACCTCCATTATATGAAGGATGTAAAACATACTTATCACGACTGTAGCATCTATGGTGACAAAGGGTATATTGGAGCTGACGTACAGCTTGACTTGTTCGAAACCGCACACATAAGACTGGAGTGTCCGTATCGGCTCAACCAAAAGGATTGGAAACCGACATTCATTCCGTTTGCAAAGGCAAGAAAGAGGATTGAGACAATATTCTCACAACTTACAGACCAGTTCTTGGTCATCAGGAACTACGCGAAAATAACGAATGGTTTGTTTGCCAGAATCATTGGCAAAATTAGTGCACTTACCATTCTGCAATACGTAAACTTCATTAACGACAAGCCCATTGGCAGAATTAAGTATGCACTAAATTAATTCCGCCAACAGGTTTAGTAACTTCTTACAGGTGAATACTTGAATTCAAATCGTGGAGAAGTGAATAGACA
This sequence comes from Parabacteroides sp. AM58-2XD, assembly GCF_003463685.1. Classification (NCBI taxonomy): domain Bacteria; kingdom Pseudomonadati; phylum Bacteroidota; class Bacteroidia; order Bacteroidales; family Tannerellaceae; genus Parabacteroides; species Parabacteroides sp. AM58-2XD. Next base: position 38,277 of record NZ_QSDP01000017.1, on the reverse strand, counting down.
GTATTACCCGACAGAGCAACTATGACAACGTAACGCCTTTACAAAAAAGTCGGTACACGAAACCCATAGACTAATTGTCTTGACCTAAAAGAGATTGGAATTTTCAGGACTGCCTATCACTTAGATAGAAGTCCAAGGTCTGCTGAAATACATAATTCAAAAATTGAAATTGCTTGACTGCAAATTTAGTAACTTTGCTTGACAAATTAACGAGAAAGAAGAGAAAATGAAAACCGACCGCATAACATCACCTATACGCAAGCAGGGCTTTCGTGCTTCGTAGGACAGTTAAGTGGTAAATTTAAAGTTCAGTTCTTCGTAGGAAGTTCAGTGGTTAAAATCCCTGCCTGCGTATAGCTGAGAACCGTTATTTGATGATGAGGGCTATTCATATAAATGTAGGTTAAATTTTTCTGACCATTTCAAACTGTTGTCCTTTTGGGGTAAGTCCTAATGATGACAAGAAACCAGTGACTGATTCACAATCGCAATCAACATTAGTAAATTTGAGTACATCGCTTTGAAAATGACTGACAGCACTTTTAAGCAAGGACTTACCTATTCCTTTACGCCGGTAATCTTTTGCAACTGCGAGGGATGAAATATCGCCTGATGCCGGTTCAAAGATAACAAATCCGACAAGTTCTTCTCTTTCATAAGCTCCCAATATGTCCAAATTGTCGATTCCGCGTTCCAGTGAAGCCCTGTCATTTTGCCATGAAGGATGAAAATCGAACCAGGCCGTTTGGTTAAGGCAGTTTTTTAAATCCGATGGGAGTATGCGACATGCGGTATGGTTTACTTGCAATACAGGAACAATATCGCTCAGTTTGGCAGAGTAGTAGTTGAAATTTCTCTGTGTTTCAAAGCCTAATTTGCGATATATTTTTATTGCTTTGTGATTGTGTTGCAAAACTTCCAGTACATATTGCCGAACTCCTTGTTGATATATCAATTCGAGGCTGAAAGTGAATATTTTTTGGGTTAGGTGTAATCCCCGGAATGAAGGTACGGTTCCCGTCCCTGTGTCATAGGCCGTCAAGATGTTGTTGTACATGCCTGTTCCGTTAAACACAAAAGAAATCAGCCGTCCTTCGAAAAATGCTCCGAAAGATAGTTGTGGATTGTATCCTCGTCGGTCGAGCATGCGTCGCAATTCATCCGCATTCAAAGAGAAATCATAATCTTTGAATGCGGATGAGAATGCCGCATACAAATCTTTGAAAGAAACGGACTCTAAAGAATGAATGATGATTCCCATATCGGACGGTGTTATGTGTTTGGATTTTTATCACTATTCTCTACGGTTAAACCGTGCTGTTTGAGAAAGCTGAGCTTATCCCAATAACCTCTTTGGAAAACGATTTTATCGTTTTGCACATGGAAGAATCCGCATCCTCGCAACCCGAGCGGATCTTTCCATTCCATGATAGCCCATTCTCCATCCTCGAATATATGCTCAACAATACAAACCATTTTTGAGGTTGCAAATTCATTTACAAACATTTTATGGATAGCTGTTTTTCCTATAACCGGGGTGTTTGCGACTTGATGGTTTATGGCATCCTGAGCGTATAAGTTTGCCAAAGCGACTGCATCGGCGGCGTTGAAGCAGTCAATCCATTCTTGTAGTATCTCTTTTGGCGTCATATTTTTCGTATCTTTTATTCTTTAATATTTAATTGTTGCTTTTTCCTCTATAAGTTAGAATTAGACATTTTTTCTAATTCCTTTTGAAATGATCATCAAAAACAAAATTAGTATTTTTTTCTGTTTTACTGATGATTCTGTAGAAATATTCTCGTTCATATTATTGTGTCATAAGGAACGTGTCAAAAAAGCGGTTTCCACATTACAGCTTTATGGTAAAATGAGTTTAACCAACTACATAACGCAATCTGTTGTCGGTACTGTTATCTATTTCCCATTCGTATTCTATTTAGCCCCTTATTGTGGGTATGCAGCAAGTTATCTTATCGAATTCACTCTCTTTGGGAGTCAAATATGGTTGTGCAAATGGTGGCTGACAAAACATAAACAAGGTTAGTTGGAATGTTTTTGGTATAATGTTTATAAACATAAATCAAGAAAGAATAAATAAATTTAATAGAGGCTGCCCAAAAAGAAAGAAATTCTTGCAATCACTCTTCTACAGATACTTGCAGAGGGGATAAGATTTACTTTTAGACCTTTTGGATAGCCCCTATTAATATTTTATATAAAATTCATAATTTTAAATTTTTATCCCTTTCGATCGGTTTTCATCCTTAAACTGAAAACCCGGACGCCCGATAATGATATGATTGGCAATGAAATTGCCAGACGGACTTCGTTTATCCATCGGGCTGCGAATCTGCGGGACATCATCGGTTTGTTGTGGCGATATGCTCCGTACACCTTCCGCATCTGGCTTGATCTCCTGCCCGTTCTTTTCTTTTTCGGTGACTTCCTGCGCGGGCGGCGCAAGCTCCAACTGTATCTTGCGGTCAAGCGCGGCAAGTTCGGACTTCAACTGTTTCAGTTCGTCCTCTTTCTTCCACACCTTGCCCGCTATCTCCTGCAACTGCGGAACCTCCTTTTCCAGCACCTCGTTCTTCGCCTTATACTGGTCGATGATGGACGGAATCCTCTCCAATGCATTCAGGAAATTACGTGCGGCGGCTACCGGGTCAGCCATCGCCAGATGCCCGTTGTTATAGGTGTATTTGTAATTCCCTTCCACCACGAAGCGATTGTCGGTAAATTCCAGCCCCTCTTTGAGTATCCTCTCGCTGACCACCATTATCGGGAAACCGTAAATCTCCCCGACAGGCTTGTACAAACCGCCCGTCGTGGCGTTCTTGGCTATCTCCTGCAAACGCTTTCCAATAACTTTTTCGTCGGTTGAATCCACGCCGTCCACCTTGACAATATTAAGGCGACTACCTTCCTTATCAGTCTGCACAACGGAAAGAAAACGGTTCCAGTCCTCCGTCATGGCTTCGATGACAGCCGTGTTGTTGCGCAGTTCCCCCGTCTTGGCTTCCAGCTTGAACTCCGAATCGCGCTTGCCCTTGTTGAACGACTTGCGTTCCCCTTCAAGCGATGCGATACGCTTCTCCAGTTTCGCCTTGTCCAAAAGGTCGGTATTGCCGGAGAGCAACGCCATGTACTCCGAGAAGTTCATGCCCGATTTCTCGTCCATAGCCCCCTCATCGATGGTACGTGCGCCCATCGCCCCGCTTTTGAGCTGCGAGATGAACGTCTGCTTGCAGTGCAGCAGGTTGAACTTGTAGCTGTCCAACGACTTTTCCACCGCGTAGATGATGACATCCACATTGTTCCCGGCAAAACGCTTGGCAATCTCGTTGCCCGCCCTAACTCCGCGTCCGTCACGCTGTTGCAGGTCGGATGGACGCCACGGCGTATCCAAATGATGGATTGCGACACACCGTTTCTGCGCGTTCACACCCGTTCCGAGCATGGAAGTGGAACCGAACAGCACGCGCACCGTTCCGGCGTTCATGGCGTCTATCACCCCCTTGCGTGCCTTGTCGGTCTTGCACTCCTGAATGAAGCGCACCTCGCTTGCCGGGATGCCGTAGTCCTCCGTCAGCTTCCGCTTTATCTCGCTGTACACGTTCCATCCGTCGCCCGGCTGGTATGTTCCCAGATCCGAGAACACGAACTGCGTGCCTTTCTGCGCGTCGTATTTGTGGTAATACTCCGCAATCGTCTTGGCGCAGTGGGAAGCCTTGTTGTCGGGGTGGTCCTCATAATGCGGGTCTATCATGCGCATGTCGAGAGCCATCTTCCGCGCGTAATCGGTGGCGATAAGCATCTTCGCCTTCTCCTCCGTTTCCGACAGGGGCGGTCTGCCCAGCAGCGTGGCGTCACCCGTCTTGGCGAACTGCATCAGCTGTTTGATGAAATACTCTTGGTCGGGCGTGGGAGGTATGTGATGCAGTATCTCGTTCTTACGCGGACGATCCACACCCACGTCCTCCGCCGTGCGGTAATCGGTAATCTCGTTGTAGAAGGCGGCAAGCTCCGGCACTTTGATGAAATATCGGAAACGCTCCTTCTGAACCACATTGTTCGTCACGTTGAACTCGAAGTCGGTTGTCTTTTTGGCGAAAATTGCCGCCCATGCGTCGAAGCATCGGATATCCTGCCTTTCCAATTCCTTCGGACGCAGATACTTGAAGAGCAGGTACAATTCCGTCAGACTGTTGGAAATGGTTGTGCCGGACAGGAACGTAGCCCCCAAGTCCTTGTCCGTGCGCTCCTGTATAGTTCGTATGGCAAAAAGCATATTCAGGGCTTTCTGGCTTCCTTCCGAGTTTCCCAACCCCGCCACACGGTCATGCCGGGTGTTGAAAGTCAAGTTCTTGAATTGGTGGCTCTCGTCAATGAAGATGTGGTCGATGCCCATCTGCTTGAAGTCCACTACGTCATCCGTGCGGGATTTGATGGCGTGTTCCACTTTCTCCAACTTCGCCACAAGGTTGTGCTTGCGTTTCTCCAATCCTTTCAGCATCGCCCGCGACACGTTCTTGCCCTGCTGCCGCAGCACTTCAAGGTTTTCCTCCACCGTGTCAAGCTCCGCTTGCAGGATGCGCTGTTGCAACTCCGGCGACTGTGGTATCTTGCCGAACTGGTCGTGCGACATGATGACGCAATCGTAGTCGTTGTTCTTGATGTTGTTGAAAAAACGCACGCGGTTGGCAGTCGAGAAATCCTTTTCCGAAGCGTAGAGAATCCTCGCATTAGGATATGCCGCCTGATAAGTGGCTACTATCTCCGCCACGTTCGCCTTCAAGCCGATAATCATCGGCTTGTGCGCCAAGTTCAGACGCTTCATTTCATGCGCTGCAATACACATTATCAGTGTTTTACCTGTTCCAACTTCGTGGTCACAGATCCCGCCTCCGTTCTGTTTTATCATCCAGACGCAATCCTTCTGCGACGGATAAACGCTTTGAATACCCCGGCTTGCCAATCCTTTCAGATTGAGGTCGGGAAACGTCTGGTGCGAACCGTCATACTTCGGTCGCACGAAACAGTTGAACTTGCGGTTGTACATTGTCGTCAGCCGTTCCTTGAACTGCGGCGACTGCTCTTCCAGCCATTCCGAGAACCCGTTACGGATTTCGTCAATCTTGGCGTTGGCGAGCTGTATGCCCTCGCTGTCGCGCACCTTGATGTCATTGCCATGCTCATCCTTGCCGATGGACTTCATCATGTCGGGGCAGGTGTTGTGCAGGGCGTGTTTCAACAGGTGCATACCGTCATAGTTCCGGTAATAGCCCTTCACTAAAAACTCGTCCGTGATTTTCATGGTGCGGTAGCCGCACGCCACCGAATACTCGTCCATGCTTGCGGAGTAGGCGATTTTCACGTCCGTGTCGAAAAGATGGCTCATGTAGGCGGCGTACACGCCCGTCGGAATCCAGCGTTCCCCGAAATTGAAGTCGAGGTCCTCGAAGGCGATGCGCGGCGGCTCGGCTTCTTTCAGAGCCAACAACGCCTGCTTCACTTCCGGCATACGCCCGTTTTCTGGGTTGTCACCCATCCATGCCTTGATGCGCTCCGCCTTCTCTATCACGTTCCCGGCGATGAACCTGTCCTTTATCTCGTAACCGGTTACGAGCGGGTTGTAGAAGATGCGTCCTTTGAGGGCGTCAAGCAATCCCTCTTCCGTGCTGTCGGTTATCTCCCGCATATAGTCGAGATTGACCGTGCCGAACTTGTTGAGCGATGCGGAGAGTGCCTCTTCGGGAGAGCTTACGTTGGCATGGCTCTCCACCGAGAAGGAAACGGGACGCTCGAAGATGTCCGCCTTGACGAACCTGCCGTCTTCCGCACGTTCCAACGAAAGGATGTCGCGCCCGGCGGCATCCATCATCAACAGTTTCACGTTCTGCTTGGCATTGAGGTTGCCGTAGCGCATGACAAACTCATCGTAGCAGGTGTTCAACGCTATGCGTTGTGCAGACCCTTCATCGTGATACTCCGCCTCGTAGCGGTAAAGCCGCTCGTATGAATCACGGAGTGACACATACAACATCGCTTTCTCCTTCTGGTAGCCAGTCAGGTCAAGCGGTTGGAATGTCGCGCCGTAAGGCGTGAGGTCTTTCAAATAACCGAGATTGCGTGAAGCATCCAGTACCATAGAGCCGTCACGATAGTGCGGCTCCAGCATGCCGTTGAACGGACGGGGAGAAAGGTCGAGAGGTTCCTCCTCCGGTTTTTCCGCTTCCATTTCGGGGAAAAGGGAGGTTGCAGCCGTTTCCGTTGCGTGAGCGGCAGGAGTGGCGGCAACTTCCGGCTGCGTTTCGGGTTGCCGTGTTTCCTGCTCCGGTGCGGCTTTCACGTCCGGGACATGCTGCCGTTTCTCCTGATGCTGTGCCGCCAGCCTGCGAAGCTCCTTGCGTCGCTCCGGCGTGAGGTCCATCATCATTTCATAGAAGCCGTTGATGGGCGGGTTGGTATCCCAATCCAAAGTGGCGTAAATATCATCCGGATCGGCTTTGGCTGCGACACTCACCGGCTTTGTTTCTTGGCTGTCCCTGTTCTCCGTCGGTGGTGCGGCAGACGGCTGTGGCGGTGCGGTCGTAACCTTCGGCGTAACCTGCGCCTGCGGTTTGGGAGGCATACGTCTTGCCGGGCTTTCCTTTTTCGCCGTCTTTTTCTTCTTGGAGGGTGCTTCCTGCTTGCGTACCTCCTCGGTCATGCCCCAGAGGTCGAGCAGGGAGAGCTGCACGCCCTCCGAATAATCGGGACGGTGCGGCTCTATCTCCGGCTTTTCTTCCTCCGGCTGCGGTGTTACCGCTTCGGGCTTGGCTGCCATTTCATTACGTGGCTGTATCTCAGGAGTGACAACTGGTATGGAAATGGTTTCCGTAACCGTGCTTTTCCCCTGTGCCGGATGCAGGCTGTACATTTCATACAGTTCTTTGTCAAACTGATGCAACTCGATTTTCAGATGTTCCCGCAAGTCCTCCGCCATTTGCCCGATGCCGCCCCGGTGCAGGAGTTGATAGGCAGGTTTCCCGTAAGGGTCTGTGCCTCTGATTAAATCCGTATTGGAAAGAGAGCTGATGCTCCATACATACCCGTTCACCGAAGTGCCGATGGGCGTCTGTTCGGTCTGCATGAAAAGTTTCTCGTTGTAGTACAGTTCCCCGTTCTTTCCGCTGTTCTTTTGCAGGATAATCAGGTCGCTGCCCACCTCCGTACCCGCGTTGTCCGTGAAGAGATTGTTCGGCAGGCGTGCGACACCCACCAGATTGGCATTACGCATCATATACTCGCGTATGGGTGCGTTGGACGGTGCGTCCAGCACCCCCTGCGAGGTGATGAACGCCACGATGCCGCCCTCACGCACAGCGTCAAGGCTTTTCAGGAAGAAGTAGTTGTGTATTGCCTTCGGTGCGGAACGCCTTGCCGGGTCTTGGCTTCCTGTAAACTCCGGGTCGAACACAGCCACGTCGCCGAACGGGATGTTCGAGATGGCAAGGTCGAAATAATCCGTGAAGGGCTTCTCTATCTTCTCGAATCCCTGCACCCTTACCTTTTGGTCGGGATGCAGGTGTCCCAATATCTTGCCCGTCATCAGGTCTTTCTCGAAAGCCATGATGTCCGCGTCCGGCTTGTTTTCCAGCACGGCATCCACGAATGCGCCCACGCCCGCCGACGGCTCCAACACACGGTCGGGACGTATGCCGTGTTCATGCAGAGCCTCCGCAATCGTGCCGGTTATCTCCGGCGGTGTGTAGAATGCGGTCAGCACGGACTGCTTCATGGCATCCGCGTACCGCTTGTACTCCGTATCGTCCTTGCTGTTTTCACGCACCAGCCTGTGCAGTTCCACCGTAGGGGCAAACAGTTCGAGGTCCGATTTCGCCCAATGCACGGCATCCGTCAGTTCCTTTGCCGGGTTCAGTATGCACTTCAACCCGCCGAAACCGCAATACTTCCGAAGTATGGCTTGTTCCTCGGCGGTTGCCGTCCTCCGTTCCCTGTCAAGGATGAATGCCGTCCGTATCGCCTCGATGTTGTCCCGCAGCCGTTGTTTGCGGTTAAACGCCATATTCCCCGATATAAAGGACGACGGCTCCCGTCAGCTCCGTGTAGAGCAGGTCGTATTCGGGCGACAGGGCGAAGTTGTCGTCCGAAAGATCATAGGCGGAGAATACGTTGCCGACAGGCGGCAGCAGCTTTCGGATGAAGGCTTCGCGTTTCTTTTCCGGCACTTCGTCGGCAAACTCGTTTTCCACGACTTCGCGGAGGATGGCGTACTTGGAATAGCGAAGACCACGCAGGAGCGTGTCCATCGCCAACTCCTGCGCCCCCTCGGACGGATAGCCTTCGAGCCGCGCACGCTCATACGTTTCGGCGGCACGGTCGGCACGTTCCCGGATGAAGGCATCGTCGGAAGCCTGTTCAAACCTGTTCGTGCGGAGATAGTCCAGCAGGTACAGACCGTAATAGGAAAAGTCGGTCTGACCTTCGTTTTTCTTCTTGTTGTTCATTACTTTGGAATTTAGTGGGTTGATAATGATGGGGATAATCGTCTGAAAAGGAGAATGAAAAGGCACTCGGTATCCCTCCGAGTGCCACCACTAAATCCAAAGTATGAGTGTAATCCGGTATCGAAGAACAATTCATTACTCTGAACAAGTGGCAAAGTTAATACTATTTCTTCCGTCCTGAAAATTTCCTGCTCGTTTTCCTTTCGGGGAACACGAAAGTCGTGTTATAGTCCCCGTCAAAGGCGACTATGGCGTCGAAGCTCTTGCCCTGCTTGCTCTTGAAGCCTTTGAGCGGCTTCGTATGCCCATCGGTGAGCAGCTCTTTGATCTCGTCATCGGAAAGGGTGCGGTTCGCCTTCAGGCGGAACACGGGTAGCCCGCAGTCCGCGTTGTCGCAGCGGACGACCTTGCCGTAGAACTGCATACTGCCCGTTCCGCACTTGGGACACTTGCAGCCGGAATCCCTGCGGGCGAACAGCTTGTCGCACGAGAGCAGTTCGGAGGTAATCTCCTTTGTGTACGCCTCTATCTCCTTGCAGAAGGTGTCGGCGGGCAGCTCCCCGCGCTCGATGCGTGCCAGATTCTTCTCCCATTCGCCCGTCATGGCGACGTCGGCGATGCGCATCGTCTTCACGACAGAGTAAAGGGCAAGCCCTTTTTCTGTCGGCACAAGCGATTTCTTGCAGCGTTCCATGTAGCCGCGCTTGAAGAGCGTTTCGATGATGGCGGCACGGGTGGCGGGCGTGCCGATGCCGCAGTCCTTCAAAGCCTGACGGAGTGCGTCGTCCTCTATGTCCTTGCCCGCCGTTTCCATAGCCGAGAGCAAGGTTGCTTCGGTATGCAACGGCTTGGGTTTGGTCTTTCCCTCCGTGATGGAACAGCCTTTCAACGTCAGCGTGTCGCCTTCCCGCCAGCCGGGGATGGCGGTTTCTTCCTTGTCCTCCTCACCATATACGGCACGCCATCCGGCTTGCCTGATGACGCTGCCTTTCACCGTGAACTCCACTCCGGCACACTCCGCCGTGACGGTAGCGGTGTCCTTGACGCATTTCTCGGAGAACGCCTCGATCATGCGCCCGGCAACCATCTGATAGACGGTGTTGTCTTCTTTGGAGAGGAACAGCGGTTTCTCTCCCGTGACGAGCAGGGCGTGGTGGTCCGTCACCTTGCTACCGTCCACGCTTCTGCGTGTCGGGACGGCTTTCGGCTGCACCTTGCCTTTCCATTCGGGCAAAGCCCCGATGAAGGCGAGCAGCTTGGGGATTTCGGCGAACACGTCTCGGGGATGTAGCGGCTTCCGGTTCTCGGATAGGTGATGAGCTTCTTCTCGTAGAGCTTCTGCGCGATTTCAAGCGTCTGTTCCGCCGTGAAGCCGTGCTTGGTGTTGGCTTCCTTCTGGAGCGTGGTCAGGTCGTACAGGAGCGGTGTTTCCTCCGTCTTCTCCTTGCGTTCGGCTTTCGTGACGGTGGCTGTGCCTGCCGACTTCACCTTATTATACAGTTCCGTCGCGGGCTCTTTCTCTTTCCATTTTTCGGAAGAGGAAAACTTCACAGTTCCTTCGTCGCAGCCGTCCGTTGCGATATGGAGCTGCCAGAAGGCTTCGGGCGTGAAGCGGCGGTTCTCCCAGTAGCGTGCGCACACCATCGCCAATGTAGGTGTCTGCACCCGCCCGACGGAGTAAGTGCCGTGTCCGGCGGCGATGGAGAGTGCCTGCGTGCCGTTGATGCCCACGAGCCAGTCCGATTCGCTCCGCGCTTTGGCGGCAAGATAGAGGTCGTCGTATTTGCCGCCCGCTTCAAGGTTGCGCAGTCCCTCGCGGATAGCCTTGTCGGTAAGCGAGCTTATCCAGAGGCGGACGAACGGGGTGGCGCATCCGGTGTAATGGTAGAGGTAGCGGAAAATAAGCTCACCCTCGCGTCCGGCATCGGTCGCCACGATGATCTGTTCACTTTCCTTGAATAGCCGGGTGACGGTCTTGATCTGCGTCACCACGCCGCTGTCGGGCTTGTAGCCCTTCTCCGTCTTTACCTGACGGGGGACGAGCGTGAAGGTGTCGGGGATGACGGGCAGGTTGTCACGGACGAAGCCGCGTATGCCGTAGCCGTCGGGCATGGCAAGCTGTACGAGATGTCCGAACGCCCAAGTCACGGCGTAGCCGCCTCCCTCGAAATATCCTTCCTCTCTCTTTGTCGCGCCCACGATACGGGCGATCTCACGTGCCACAGACGGCTTTTCTGCAATGATTGTCTTCATATTCTTCTGTCGTTTTGAATTTTACAAATGTTACTTCGGATTTAGTGGCGGACACCGGATTACATCTTCATGCCCTTATTGTTTCTTTTTTGCGGCTTCTCCTGCTGCTGTTGCTGCGCGGTGTCCTTCGGGGCGGTCTGTCCCTTCCGCAACGGCTCCTTCAGGTTCTTGGTAGCCTCGTTGGTCTTGCCCTCGCTGTTCACCGCCACCTGCGTGCGGCTCTCGTTGGAAGGCGCGACCTTCTGCGCGTTGTCGGGGTTGGTGTCGTAGCGGTACGGGCGTCCCTTCTCCGGGTTGAACTTGATGTACATCGTGGCGTGGAAGCCCTGCTTGTCGGTCACGTTCTCCAGTTTCACGGCTTTGCCCGCCACGTAGTCGGCTTTCTGCTGCTCGGTGAAGTCCACGCCGCTCCATTTGCTGATGGGGCGGATGCTGCCGTCGGCGTTCGTCCACGTGTTGCGGCGTTGCTCCTTGTTCGTGTTGGCTGTGTTTTCCGTACCTTGCGCCTGTTTCTCCTTATTTTCCTGTGTCTGGACGGCACGGGGCGACCTGCCGGTTCCCGGCACGAACTCCACGCCGCGCTGCTCCACGTTCACTTGCAGGGTGGTGACGAACTTCCTGCCGTCCTTGCGTTCGATGAGTTTGTCACGCACGGGCAGACCGGCACGCAGCATGTCCTGCTCCTGCTTGGTGATTTCCGTCTTGCCGATGCGTTCCGGTATGCGCACCTTGCTGGCCGAGACATCCGTGATTTCGTTCGTCTTGCGGTCGATGCTGACGAACGAGGGGATGATCTCGCCCGTTTCCCTGTCCACGAGGTCCACGACCCTGCCGAGGTTGCCCGTTTCGCGCAGGTTCTTCCGGTCATCGTCGGAGAACTTGTGTTCCTTGTAGTCGTCGAGCTTCTGCTCCTTGCGGATGAAGTGCGGCACAAGGCTGACGTTGCCCTCGCCGTCCTTCTTGAAGGAGAGGCGGGCGTCCAGTTCGAAAGCCTCTCCGCCGAAATTGGGCGACACCCTCACCAAGTCGGACTTGCCGTAGTTGAGCATCCTGTTAAGGTCGCCCGACTTTTCAAGGTCGTCGCGCTTCACGCCCCATTTCTCCTCCAACTTCTGCCAGTTGATCTTGCTCTCGTCGATGGGCTGGTAGCCCCGGTTGCCCTGCGTCTGCTGAGGACTTTCCTGATTCTGTTCGTTTTTCTGTTCCATTTCTTCCTGTTTTTTAGGTTCGTCATCTTGTTTCTGTTCCGGTTGTTCCTGTTTTTCGGCGGACTGCTCCTCCTGTACTTTCTTTTCGTAGCCGGAGGTGTCCACCTTGTGGGGCGCAAGCATCTCCTTGTTGCCGTCGGGATCTTTCAGCAAGTCCTTGATAACCTCCAGCAGTTTGTCGGCTTGGTCCGCCGCGACACGGTAGAAACCGAAGCGGCTGGGTTCCCTGCACTGCCGGAAGAAGTTCCTGAAGAAGTTGTCCAGCACGTCGCCGTGCCGGTCGAATTGCAGGAAACTCTGCGCGTTCTCCGCTTTCGCGGGGATACGCTTGGGGGAGCCGTCGGCGTTCAGCCCGGCTACCACGCTGATTTCGCCCGTCTTCTCGTCACGGACAACCAGCACGTCCTTTTCGTCTTTTTTCTTTGCCATCTGAAAAATGTTTTAATGGTTATTTTTGAAAGAAATTATGGATACGAGCCTTGTAGAAGGCTATGTCTTCCTTGCGGAAATCCTTTACATGTTCGGAGAGGAACGTCAGCACGTCCGCCTCGCTGTAATAGGTCTTTTTGCCGAGCGTCTTGTAGGGCAGCGCGCCGATGCTGCGGTAGCGTTGCAGGGTGCGCTTGCTGATCTGGAGCAGTATGCACAGGTCTTGGTTGTCGAAAAGCCTGATCCCGTCCATCGGGTTCGGGGCTTTGCCGGACGGCTGCATGGAGAGCAGCATCTCGTCCTGACGGTCGAGCCGTTCCATCACCTTCTGCATCCAGTTCTCGAAATTGTTGCGGGTAAGCAGTTCCATGTCTTACGTCCTCCTTCCTTTGGGTCTGCCGCCCGTGCGCAGCGTGTGGTTGCGTTTCAACTGTTCCGGTGTCGCGGCTTCGCCCGTAACGGTGCTGTCTTCGAGCAGGCGGTCGATTTCCGACTGCCGGTAGCGGCACTTGCCGCGCAGCACGACATAGGCGATGCGCTGTTCGCTGCGCATGCGCTGGAGGGTGCGGCAACTCACGTTCAGCAGGTGCGCCGCCTCGCGGGTGGTGAGCAACCTGTCGGGAGCTTCTTCCTTCCTACCGCCGGAAACGGCACGCACGTGTGCCGCTATCTCGGCTATCTGTTCCGTCAATGCGGTGAAGGCGGAACTTTCCATCGTTATCACTTTCATATTCAGTTCTTTCTTTTGGTTTATTTGCATGAACATAGGCTGCGCCTCGGCATACCGTTCAAGCGGGCTTGACGTTCTGCGCTCGGCTTGCGCTATGTTTCTGCGACAAAATTCGGCAATAAACCAAATGGGCTTTAACAGCTCACTACGTGGCTCACGTAAGATTTTTACGGATAATGGCTCCGTAACCCGGACAGACGGCGCAACAAGCTGCCTTTTAGCGGGAAACGGTACGTGTTCAAGGCGGCTTCGTTACCTTTGCGGCAAACTCTGAAATGTTTTGCTTATGGAAATAGTATCTATCGAGAAAAAGACCTCGAGATGATGGTGGCGTCCTTCAACGCCCTCGCGGAGAAGGTAGCCGCCCTGAGGCGCAGGAGCGACGGCGGGCGGATGGAAAGGTGGCTCACGGGCGAGGAGGTCTGCGGGCAGTTGAGGATCAGCCCGCGCACGTTGCAGACTTTGCGTGACAGGCGGCTTATCGGCTACTCGCAGATAAACCGCAGGTTCTATTACAAGCCGGAGGAGGTCAAAAGGCTCATTCCGCTTGTCGGCACGCTCTATCCCGGCGGAAAATGATTTGATTTTTATTATTCACAACCCACTGAATCCGAAGTTATGATGAACGAGAACAATGAAGTGTTTACGATGGAGGACGAGCCGCTTGCCACCGTCGTGCAGAACATGCGCAAAGGCTCGAAATGGCTCTCCGCCTTTCTGGAAAGTTACCGCCCGCCGTTGGACGGGGAGCGTTACCTGACGGACAGGGAGGTGGCGGAACTGCTCCGTGTCAGCCGCCGCACCTTGCAGGAGTACCGCAACAACAGGGTGCTGCCCTTTATACTTTTGGGAGGGAAGGTGCTTTACCCCGAATCGGGGTTGCGTGAACTATTGGAGGCGAACTACCGCAAGCCGATGGAATAAGGCGGCTGCATGAAAAAAGGAAACGGGCAACTCCATACGGGCTGTCCGTTTCCTTTTTCTTTTTTCTTTTTATGCGTGTTTAGCAATACCCGGCTTTTCCGTTCTGTATGAACATCACGTATGCCTGCCGCTTTTCCTTCGAGAGTGCCTTGCCCACCAGCCACGTGCGGAACACGTGTGCATGGTAGGTGTTCAGCCGGAAGGCGATGGGGATGATGATTTCCAGCGAATACACGTCGGCTGAAAGCCCGTTTTCAAGCCGCATGTAGCGACACACCTCGTAGTCGTTCAGCACGTCCGGCTTGCGGACGGCTCTGATGGCGGCGTTCACTGCCGGGACGCCCGTGTGGAACAGTCCGGCGATTTCTGTGGAGGTCATCCATATCTCGTTACCGGTTACGCTGACCGCCTTGTCCTCTATGATGATTATGTCACGTTTCATGGCTTTTCTTTTTAGATGGTGCAACCTGCAAATTCCTCGATGCCGTTCAACCTTGCGGCAAGGTTCTCCATGTCTTGGTTGAGCTTTTCTTTGGTGATTTTCGCGTATATCTGCGTCGTTTTTATGCTCTTGTGTCCCAGCATGGAACTGACCGTTTCGATGGGTACGCCGTTGGAGAGGAACACCGTCGTGGCTGCCGTGTGTCGGCTCTGATGCCACGTGATGTGCTTGGTGATGCCGCAACGCTTGGCGACGGAACGGATTCCGGCAAGGCACGTGTTGTAGTGGGGAACGGGGAAAATCCTGCCGTTCCCGCACAGACCCCGGTATTTGTCGATGATGCGCTTTGCGATGTCGAGCAGGCGGATATTGGACACCACGCCCGTCTTCTGGCGGTTGATGTTTATCCACTCGTGTTCGTCGAAGTAGGTATGGATGTTCTCTTCCGTCAGGTTGCGCATGTCGGCGAACGACAGGCCCGTGAAGGCGCAGAACAGGTAGAGGTCGCGGTAAAGCTCCTGCTTGGCGTTTTTCAGCCTGCCCTCCATCAGCAGCCGGATTTCCTCTTTCGTCAGGAAACTGCGTGTCGTTTCCTCCTTCTTGATTTCATACTCCCGGAATGGGTCGCGTGTGAGCCACTCGTTGTTGATGGCGATGAACACCATCGTCCGCAAGGGGCAGACATACAGCCACACGGTGTTGGTGCAGCAGTGCTTGTCCGTGCGCAGGAACATCTCGAAGTCGGAGATGAAGGCGGGCGTAAGCTCTTTCAGCGCGATGTCCTTCACGCGGTAGCGGATGGTGAGGAACTCTTGCAGGTGCTTGTAAACGGTCCTGTACTTCAGGAGCGTGCCTTTGGCTTTCATGCCAGCATCCACCTGTTTCTCGTAGTCTTCGTTGTGCTGCCGGAACACCTGCATCAGCGTGTGATAGCGATGTTCCAGTCCGAGAAAGGCGTTCTTGACCTTCTCCGCCGTGACGAAGTTGTCACGCTCCATGATTTCCTGATAGTGTTTGTTGATGCGCACACGCATCTTGTCGAGCATGCGGTTCGTTTCGAGTGCCGCCGAGCTTCTGCCCGTGACACGTCCCCCTTTGGTGTCCCACAGCTTGGGATCGACGGTCAGTTTGCAGCTGAACTGCGTTTGGCTGCCGTCCACCGTAATGCGTCCCATGACGGGTACTGTCCCGTCCTTTTTCACTACCTGACGTTTGAGGTAGTAGATTACTGAAAATGTACTCTTCATCGTCCTTATTTTTTTAGGTTCAAAATTAGTTGGTGAAGAGTCCGTCGCCGGTACGCAAAACGGGGAGGAACGGCGCAATCTTTTTCCGTAACCGGATTTGTTGCGTGAGTTGTCAGTAACTCACTAATCCTTAACGCCTTGTTTCGTTATCCGTGTCCGTTTGTCGCCATTCCGTGCATGGTTACGGACAAGTAACGTAGCGGCGTCCTGATTTGGCTTCAGCGGTGATTGCGATGGCTTCACGAATAATCGGAAGCACGACTGAAACCCTTGTAACTCAATTCTATCACTATATCTTTCCGCATTTCTCTTTTTTGTAGTAACTTTGTACGCGAAACTACTATAAAATAATGTATTATGAGTAAATGTCTACTAAGGATTTTGTGCTGTGTCCTGATTATTAACGGAGCGGCTTTTTTTAGTTATGTGAGTGCCCAGTCTGTTCCCAATGGCGATTTCTCTGCTGAATGGGAGACCGGCTATAATGGAGTCGGCAAGCAACCTGCTTTCTGGAAAGCATCGAATGTCAGTCAGATGGGTGTGAAGAAAGAGTTGGTAACCCGCAATTCGGATGGCTCCGTGCAGTTGACCAACCAGTTTGTCGGTTTGTTCGGACTCGGAGCGCCTGCGCCTGCTTATATCTCTTTGGGAACTCCCTGGGTATATGCCAATATTTCGGATATATCCAAGAGTGACGGAGGAACAACCGGAGGATTGGAATTTATCCACCGTCCGGATTCTATTGTCGGCGTATTCAAACGTAAAGTTGTTGCGGAAGAGATTGGCTGGATGGTCCTTTATCTTTGGAAAGGAACAGTCGTTTCCCAAAGTCCGGATGGCAAAGAGTTGATCGATAATGAGAAAGACGTGCTGGCGGAGAATGGCTCTGTTACCCTGATCGGTAAAGCTGAATTTAAAATAGAAGGCGAGTTATCCGACTGGACGCGTATCTCGGTACCTGTCGACTATCTGTCGGAAGAAGCCCCGGAGAAGATGAATATAACCATATCTGGTGCCGATTACCGTAATCGCAGCCTGATAAAGGAGAATAACACCTTGTCGGTGCAAAGTGTGGAACTGATCTATAAAGACCCGGTTTCAACAGAAAAAGTACAATTGCCATCCGATTTGATTTCCGTCGTTGACAATATCCTGTATCTGAATGGTAATTACAAAAACCTGACGGTTTATGCAATGAGTGGAAAACAGGTCTACTATTCTGCCCGTCCGGGAGAAACCGTTTCCCTGTCCTCACTTCCTGTTGGAATTTATTCCTTGAGAGTCGAAGGAGAACAAGGTGTGCAGACGATGAAGTTCCGGGTTCGTTAAAAGATATTATTATTCGGAGGATGAAGGAGATTCTGACTAGAATGGCGTATATTTGCCTATATCCAACAAACACTTTAATTTATCAATTTGAAATGAAAAGACTATGTATGGCTGTTATGGCAATGTGTTTATTGCTGTCATGCGGCGAAAAAAGAGAAGAGGCTACACTCTCCGGGTTAATGAAGTCTGATTTTGTATCGGAAGTGGAAGGTAAGCCGACTGCCTTGTATGTGTTGAAGAATAAAAATGGGGCAGAGGCTTGTATTACAAACTACGGTGGACGCCTGGTTTCTGTAATGGTTCCGGATAAGAATGGCAAAATGACCGATGTCGTGCTGGGTTATGACAATATCGGGCAGTATGTGCAGTCAGACGGAAACTACGGTGCTTTGATCGGACGTTACGGAAACCGTATCAATCAGGGTAAGTTTACTTTGGATGATGTTGAATATACTCTTCCTCAAAATAACGGTGCGCATTGCCTGCATGGCGGTCCGCAGGGGTATCATGCCCGCATGTGGGATGCTAAGCAGCTGAACGACCAGGCGCTGGAGTTGACTTATCTTTCAAAAGACGGTGAAGCCGGTTTTCCCGGAAATTTGGATATCAAGGTTACTTATACACTGACGGATGACAATGCAGTCGGTATCAAATATGAAGCAACAACCGACAAGAAAACGGTTGTGAACCTGACAAACCATAGTTACTTCAATCTCTCCGGTGTTCCCGGTTCCGATGTGTTGGACCAGTTGGTTATGATTAATGCAGACAACTATACTCCGGTTGACAGCACCCTGATTCCTGTAGGTATCAGTCCTGTTGATGGTACTCCGCTGGATTTGCGTACTCCGGTAGCTATCGGCAAACAGATTAACGACCCGTTCCAGCAATTACTGTTCGGGCGTGGGTATGACCTGAACTGGGTACTGAATACAAACGGCGATAAGAATGTTCTGGCAGCAAGGCGTATTCTCCGACCAGCGGTATCGCTCTGGAAGTATATACCAATGAACCGGGTATCCAATTCTATACCGGAAACTTCATGGATGGAAAAGATACCGGAAAGCATGGTGTTTTATATCCGCATCGTGGTGCTTTGTGTCTTGAAACACAGCATTATCCGGACAGTCCCAATCACCCGGATTTCCCGAGTGTAGTGCTTAATCCGGGAGAACAGTACCTCAGTGAATGTATTTATAAGTTTACGGTGGAGTAAGTAGTTCCAGTTTGTAGAAAGGAACGCAGACGGAGCGCAGAATAACGCAGATAATATTTTAATTAATAAGTCTGCGTTATTCTGCGCTCCGTCTGCGTCGTCTACGTCCGGTTATATCCTTTTGGTATATCTTTTTTCTTGTTAATAATTCTTTGCAAAGAATATATATTATTGCTTTTAACTATCTTTGTTTCGTTCAATGGGGAAGCCGTCCTTTGAGTTTCGGTTACTCTCCAGGGGAACGATATGTAAGCGTTTAAGATATTATCTTTGGAACTGAAAATCGCCAAGTTTCTAGTCGGACGAAGATGATAGACAACTGAACGCTCACGCTTGTTATATATACTCCTGTATGTAGAATAGAGCGTGGGCTGTTGTCTTATTATTTGTTCGATGGGTGTTTGGCGATACCTCAGTTCCGAATAATGGATTAACAGTTTCCACGCTTCTTTATGATATAAAATGCCAAACGAGGGAAACGGGGCGGCTTGATTGACGTATGAATCCAAAAGAAAGAGAACGGATTGCTGTTTGCCGTGTTTTACTGGATATCGCCGAAGGAACGGAGGGCTATGCCTCCGTATCTGATTGTCCTCATTATCAACAGTTGCAGAATAAAATCCTTTTGACGGAGCAGGATTTCGAGAAGGCACGGGATACCTCGGTCCTGGAAAGTCTGGTGATCCTGAAAGGGGCGCATTACAACACCAAGATGATGCTGGCACTGACCGTATGTGACCTGTATTCAGAGTATATGGTTATTCCGCTTAACTACCGCCTGGTTTTCGAAACATTGATGAGTGCGATTGACTGGCCCATCTCTTTTTCCGAAGTGCTGGCGAAGAGTAAAACGGAATAACGACTTTTAGAACAGGTTATAGTTTGTTCTGAGTACTTTAAATTCTGTGCGGCGGTTTATCTGGTCTGCTATTTCCTGTTGTTCGGGAGTCAGCGTCAGGATAAACTCTTCCGTCAATACATCTCCTTCATTCAGGAAATCGTAGTTCTTAGCCATTTTCTTATTGATAACTTTCGGCACGCTTTCGCCATAGCCTTTGGCCTCCAGGCGTTCTTTTTCGATACCTCCTGCAATCAGGTAATCCACCACTGATTGGGCGCGGCGTTGTGCCAGACGTTCGTTATACTGGTCGCTTCCTTTACGGTCGGTATGAGCTCCCAACTCGATTGTTACGTTCGGGTTATCGTTCAGCATCTTGATCATTTCATCCAGCGCCTTCTGTGATTCGGGGCGCAGGGTTGCTTTGTCGAAGTCATAGAAGATATTTTCGATAACTACCGGTTTGCTTATCGGGGAGAGGTAGAAGTCTACGATATACGTCTCGTTCTTTTCTTCCGGTCCGGTTTTCAGTTCGAAATTCTGGTTGAGGTAACCGCGGGCGCTTGCCATCATTACGTAACGGATGTCACGTTCCAGTTCTACGCGGTAGGTTCCGTCTTTTTTTGCCAGTACTTTTTCGTTCAGACCGTCTTTACCGACGATGCGGACTGTTGCGTCTTCAATCGGATTCTCGTCCACATCAAACACGATACCTTCGATAAAGATGGTTATGATAGGAAGTTCGAATGAGTACAGGTGGTCGTAGCCGCGGGCGTCATTGCGGTTGGAGCTGAAAAAGCCTTTTTCCTTATCTCCTTCGAAGGTGATACCGAAATCGTCTCCCATCGAGTTGATGGGTGCTTTCAGATTCTCGACATGCCATTTGCCGGTGCTGTCCTGGGTTGCTTTGAACAGGTCCAGTCCGCCCATGCCGGGATGGCCGTTGGAGGCGAAATAGAGTGTGACGGAGTCGCGTACGTACGGAAACATTTCGTCGCCGGGCGTATTGATGTCCGGTCCTAGGTTTTCCATAGGGCCGAAGTCATTACCTACGAGCCGGGAACGGAAAATGTCTTTTCCCCCGAAACCGCCGACAGCGTCCGATACATAATACAGGTATTTCCCGTCGGGCGAGACTGCCGGGTGTCCCAGGGCAGTAACCGAGTCTTTCACGATGCTGGCACGCGTCCCTTTTCCCCATTTGGCGCTGCTGCGGGTGGATACATATATTTCTGACGTGCGCGGTCCTTCCGGGTCCTGTGCACAATAGGTGTAATACATGGTGTTGCCGTCTTTGGAGAAAGAAGGGGTTCCTTCATCAAATTCGGTGTTTACTTCATCTTCCAGTTCGACGGGGGCGAGCCAGTTGCCCTGTTCATCCTGTTTGACCAGGAAGAAATCGTTGTTTCGCTGGCCGGTGATGGCACTGATCGTTTCGTCTTTGTCCTTGTTGGCACCTTTCGGTGTACGGGAAGAGGTGAAGTAGAGTTGGTCGTATTTCTCACCGTAAAGCATCGGGCAGAATTCGCCGCGGCGCGAGTTGAATTTCTCCATCCGCTTGACGATATAACGGTTCGGGTTTTGTTTCCATTGCGGGGCCAGTTCGCTTCCTTTGATACCGTTGAGGGCCAGTTGGCTTTCCGGGTTTAATAACAGGAAGTCGTTGTAATGGCGTATGGCGTCCATATATTTCCCGCTTTTCTGGTACATCTGTCCCAGGCGCAGGCTCACGATACTGTCGGGATAGTCATAGCGCAGCGCATTCATATAGGCACTGGTCGCCCTCGGAGTGTTATTGATAAGCCGGTTACATTCAGCCATCCGGTAGGCGATATACCCGCGTAAATCCCGTTTCTGCGGAGACGTTTTCGTATACACCTTCCGATAAATAGCCGCCGCCTCAAAGTATTCACCAATCCGTTGCTTCTCTTCTGCATCGCTCAGCTTCGCCGATTTGCAGGAAAACAGCAGTAATGCGGTTAAAAACAGTAGTATATAGGGAGTAATCTTCTTATTCATCACCGGATAATCTTTATATTATGTAATAACGAACGGATTGATAGGATATTGCCCGGACCGGGATTCATTATTATAATAGCAGCGAACTATCCCCATAACTCAAAAAACGGAAATCATGTCCCAGGGCATAATCATAGATGTTCTTCCAATCGCCTTTTACGAAGGCTGAGATTAACAGCAGCAAAGTGCTTTTCGGCTGGTGGAAGTTGGTGACGATTCCTTTTACAATCTTGAATTCATATCCTGGGGCAATGATAATCTGCGTGGCTGTAATCAACGTATTCAGCTGGTGTTTGTCCAGATAATCGAGTATGTTTTGCAAAGCCTCGGCCGGTGTCAGGCGGTTATTGGCGTCCTCATACGGCATCCATTGTCTGACAATCAGCTCTTCGGAAGTCGCATCCGGATGGACGGCAAGCGTGACGCCGATATAATACAGGCTTTCGAGCGTGCGGACGGAAGTCGTACCGACAGCAATGATTTTGCCGAAATTCTGCATTACCCGTTCAATAGTGCTGCGGCGTACGGAGATATATTCGGTATGCATTTCGTGCCCTTCTATCGTTTCGCTCTTGACAGGTTTGAATGTCCCGGCCCCGACATGCAACGTCAGTTCTTCACGACCGAAACCTTTGGCATCCAGGTCGGCCAGTACTTCCGGTGTGAAATGAAGTCCGGCTGTCGGTGCGGCAACCGAACCTTTTATTTTGGAGTAAACAGTCTGATAAGTCTTTAAATCACTTTCTTCCGTTTTCCGGTGAAGATACGGAGGTATCGGAAGTTCTCCCGCAGCATCCAGTACTTCGGCAAAGCTGAAACCACCATCCCAACTGAAACGTATCTGATGCGTCTCTCCGTAACTCTGCACTTTTTCGGCAGATAGTCTGACCGTCTGACCCGCAACGGTAATTTCCCGGGAAAGAACCGGCTCCTTCCATTTTTTAGCGTTTCCTATCAGGCAAATCCAGTTACATGCTTCTGTCTGCTGAAAGATAAGTTCATAATCGTGCGGGGCGGCAGGGTCGAGGCAGAACACTTCGATTTGTGCCCCTGTTGCACGTTGGAATAACAACCGTGCCTGGATTACGCGGGTATTGTTGAATACCATCAGTGAGCCTTTCGGCAGATAATCCGTAATATGCTTGAAGACGCTTTCGCTGACCTTTCCGTCACGGTAAAGTAATAATTTGGACTCGTCCCGCTTGGGTAAGGGAAACTTGGCGATTCGTTCATCAGGCAACGAATAATTATAATCTTCAATACTTATCTGTTGAGTTTTTGTAACCATTGCTATCTCTGTTTATCAGGCACATTCTTGTTGAACCGGGTGCAAAAGTACAAATTTGTATGATATTATGGTATAATGAAGTATCTTTGTCGATACGAAATATAAACGACAAAAGCTATGAGTAATATAAAGGTAGGTGATAAAGTCCGCTTCCTGAATACAACGGGAGGCGGTATCGTGCGTGGTTTTAAAGGAAAAGACCAGGTGCTGGTGGAAGATGAAGACGGATTCGACATTCCGGCGCTGATTCGTGAATGCGTTGTGGTTGGCGGAGAGAATGAGATGCAGGTGCATAGTTCGAACCGTCCGAAAGTACAGCCGCAACCGCAGGTGCAACAGTCGGCCCCTAAACCGCAGCCGAAACAGGAGGAAGTGAAAATTGAAGAAACAGCCGAGGGGGAACGGATGAATATCTACCTGGCTTATCTTCCGCTCGAACCGACAAAGGTCATGCAGCAAAGCGGTTATGAAGCCTATTTCATCAACGACAGTAACTATTATCTGTTCTTCAACTATATGAACCGCCATAACAACAGCTGGGTCAGCCGTTACAATGGCCTGATAGAACCGAATACAAAAATCTTCCTGGAAGAATTCGGCAAGGAAGACCTGAACGACCTCGAACGGATATGCGTGCAGCTGATTGCTTTCAAGAAGGATAAGCCTTATTCCCTGAAGAACTCCATCTCCGTTGAGTTACATCTCGATACGGTCAAGTTCTATAAGCAGCATTGTTTTATGGAAAACGATTTCTTTGAGGAAGACGCAATGGTATATCCCATCGTTCGCAACGACGTGCCGGAAAGGGAATTGCTTGTTTCTGCGGCTGACCTGAAAGAGGCGATGTATCAGAAAGTACAGGAAGACCGCCGTGCTCCCCAGACTATCGTGAAGAAGAAATCGGACAGCGCCGTATTGGAAGTCGACTTGCATATCACGGAACTGCTGGACAATACAAACGGATTGAGCAACGCGGATATGCTGACCTACCAGTTGGATAAATTCCATGAAATACTGGGTAAGTACGCAAATCATAAAGGACAAAAGATTGTCTTTATCCATGGCAAAGGGGATGGCGTTCTGCGTAAAGCGATAGAAAAGGAACTGAAAACAAGATACAAACAATACTATTATCAGGATGCTTCTTTCCGTGAATACGGTTTTGGTGCCACTATGGTGACTATCAAATAAGAATTACCTCCTGATAAATAGTCGATAACAACTGGGTAAATCTTATTTACCTTTGCAGGAAATCTGTTGCCGACAGTGTCGAAAGCTTTGCCGACAGCGTCGACAATTTTGCTGACAGTGTCGACAATATTGCCGACGTCGTCGGCAACAACTTCCCTGCTGAGGAAAAAGGTATTAGCTCCGGTTTATAACAGCAACAAGCTATGGCAACCGAAATAGAAAGGAAATTCATTGTAAAGGGAGACTTCTCTAAAGAAGTCTGCGATTCCCAGCGTATCGTGCAAGGCTACATTTGTTCGCAGCCCGGTCGTACGGTGCGTATCCGTATAAGAGGTGAGAAAGGTTTTCTTACCATTAAAGGCCCTTCCGATGATAAAGGCCTGAGCCGTTACGAGTTTGAGCAGGAGATTCCTTTGCCGGATGCCGAACAGCTTCTGACCCTCTGTGAACCGGGAGCTATCGACAAAGTGCGCCATCTGGTTCGCGTCGGCAAACATACCTGGGAGGTCGATGTCTTCCACGGAGCCAACGAAGGCCTGGTTATGGCCGAAATAGAACTGGCCTCCGAAGATGAACCGTTTGAGAAACCCGACTGGATAGGGGAAGAGGTCAGTGGCGACCGTAGATATTACAACTCGATGCTGACTAAGGAACCCTATTCCCAATGGACAAAGAAATAATAATAATTTAAACAATAAAACACCATGAAGAAAATCTTATTATCCGTTCTGGCCGCCGCCCTGTCATTGCCCGCTGTTGCGGACGAAGGCATGTGGTTGCTTCCGTTACTCCAGCAGCAGAAGTTTCCGGAAATGCAGGCGCTGGGACTTAAATTGCAGGATTACGATATCTACAGTCCTGATTCCGCATCCCTGAAAGATGCGGTCGTTATCTTCGGCGGAGGCTGTACAGGTGAAATCGTTTCGCCGGACGGCCTGTTGCTGACAAACCATCATTGCGGATACGGCCAGATACAACAACACAGTACGCTGGAGCATGATTATCTGACCGATGGCTTTTGGGCGACAACCCGTGAGCAGGAATTACCGAACCCCGGACTGACCGTCACCTTCATCGACAAGATAGAAGATGTAACCGACTATGTAAAGAAAGAACTGGAGAAAGATACAGACCCGCAAAGCATGAACTTCCTTTCCCCGAAATACCTGAACGGGTTGGCGAAAGCCAAAGTCGGAGAAAAGTTCCTGCAGGATAATCCCGGTACGGAAGTAGAGATTAAAGCCTTCTACGGAGGTAACGTATATTATATGTTCACGAAGAAAATCTATTCCGACATCCGCCTGGTCGGTGCTCCTCCTTCATCTGTCGGTAAGTTCGGTGCGGATACCGACAACTGGATGTGGCCGCGTCATACCGGCGACTTCTCCGTCTTCCGTGTCTATGCCGATGCGAACGGTAATCCGGCGGAATATTCCGAATCGAATGTCCCGCTGCGTCCGAAGCGTTGGTTTAAAATATCCGTCAAAGGTGTTGAAGAAGACGATTATGCCATGATGATGGGATTTCCCGGCCGCACAAACAAGTACTATACCTCCTGGGAGGTGGCCGAACGTCGCGACATAGACAATACAGTTCGTATCAATATCCGTAACCTTCGCCAGGAAGTCATGTTGGACGAGATGCTGAAAGACCCATCTGTCCGTATTCAGTACGCCAGCAAATATGCCGGTTCGACTAATGCCTATAAGAATGCTATCGGAAGCAACTGGGCAATAAAGAAACGTAACTTCGAGCAGGTAAAAAAAGAAGAACAAGACCGTCTGATTGCCTGGGCGCAAAAGAATAACGAATCAAGCTACCCGGAAGCCTTATCGACCCTCGAACAGATAGTTTCCGACCGGAAAGACCTCCGTTTCCGTAGCTGGATGCTGGATGAGGCTATCCTGCGTGGGATTGAATTTGCAAAAGTACCGACAGAGGTGCAGTCCGTCAGTGATGCCCTGAGAGGAAAAGACCGCAACGAGCAACAGAAACAAATCCGTCTGCTGGATATGGCTTACCATCGTTTTGCCGATAAGGATTATGCCCCGGAAGTAGACAAGAAGATTGCAAAGGTCATGCTGAAAGAATACCGCCGCCTGGTTCCCGCA
Organism: Parabacteroides sp. AM58-2XD; assembly: GCF_003463685.1. NCBI lineage: Bacteria > Pseudomonadati > Bacteroidota > Bacteroidia > Bacteroidales > Tannerellaceae > Parabacteroides > Parabacteroides sp. AM58-2XD. The sequence continues at coordinate 12,536 of NZ_QSDP01000017.1, read as the reverse complement.
AAGTCCCAGCCTGCTTATTTCTCTTTGATTGACAAGAAATTCAAAGGTGATGTAGACCGTTTTGTCGATTACCTGTTTGATAAATCTATCTACGGAAGCGAAGAGAACTTCGATAAGTTCAAAACGCGTCCTTCCGTGAAAGCCTTGGAGCAGGACCCGATGATCTTGTTTGCCAAATCCGTGCAGGAGGAGAAAGCGAATCTGAATGCCGCCCTGGCCGATTTCGATTCCGGATATGCGTTGGCTCATAAAGAATATGTAAAAGGATTGCTGGCAATGTATCAGGATAAAGCCAATTTCCCCGATGCCAATTTCTCTCTGCGCCTGACCTATGGACAGGTGAAAGGCTATCGTCCGAAGGATGCCGTTTATTATAACTGCCAGACCACTCTGGACGGTGTGATGGAAAAGGAAGATTCAACGAATTGGGAGTTTGTTGTACCGTCCCGCCTGAAAGCGCTTTATGAAGCCAAAGACTTCGGCCGCTATCAGATGCCCGACGGACGAATGCCGGTAGCCTTCAGTGCAACGACCCATACTACCGGAGGTAATTCCGGCAGTCCTGTCCTGAATGCGAACGGCGAACTGATCGGTATCAACTTCGACCGTAACTGGGAAGGTGTAGGCGGCGATATCCAGTACTTACCGGACTATCAGCGCAGTATCATCGTCGATATCCGTTATGTCTTATTCCTGATCGACAAATATGCCGGAGCCGGCTATCTGCTGGAGGAGATGGATTTGGTAGAATAATAGGAAAGAAATCTGAATTCCAGATAGCTGGATGTGAACGTCTGGCTATCCGGGATGGGATTAAAGCCATAAAAAAAGCGAATGATTGATACAATCACTCGCTTTTTTTATATTCTGATATAATTAAAACATGCCTTTTTCAAGTTCAGCTGCTTTTACGCGGAAAATATATCCGTTACGTGAGAATACTAATTCTCCGTCTTCTTTCTTTTTCTGGTTAACTAAGCGTTGAAAAGCTATATTGGCTCCTTTAACTATATTCTCTTCAAATTCTCTTACTTCTTGTTCACTCATGATGTTCAAGTTTAGTGTAAATATCCGAATTATATATCTCTTTTTTTTCATTCTTGAATCCTTTGGCGATTACTTCCATCGGAGACATAGAATTGTCTGTTATCATCCAATAATCACTAATGGGGATATATAGTTCAAAAAGATTGTGAATACCCGCCTCGTATCTGCGACGGATAGTACTTTCCGGTATGTTATGACCACCGGCAGCCACTCTCATTTTTACCCGTTCCACTGCCAAATCCGGCGTATTCAACCAGAAATATAACAATGTCACATAATATCCTTCCCTTTGTGCTTCCCTGATCAGGTTTGCGACTGATCGGGTGGCGAGCGTAGTTTCCATTGCAAAAGTCTCACCGGCTGCGATGAGTTCTTTGATGCGCTTATACATAATACGACTTGCTTCTACAGCTACGGCGATACTATCTGCATTAAAAGGGGAAAGCCCCTTGGCTATCTCGTCGGAATTCACGAACTCCTTACACTTCAACATTTCTGGAAGTATTGTAAAGGAAGCCGTTGTTTTCCCTGCTCCGTTGCAACCTGATATTATATATAAATATGGCACTATTTGCAGCTTTTGACAGGGCAAATATAGATAATAGTTTTATATGTTGTACAATTTATTTCTCAAAAATCGTGAAAATGTGCAGAATTTGTACGAATAACCCCGCATTTCGTTGTTTCGGAGGGCTGTTTTGTTAAAATTAGACCCATAAAAGGTCGCTCATGATACCATCGGAGATAAAAATCCCTTCCCTGGAAAGGAGTAAAGTTTCGCCCTTTTGAATAAGCAGGCCCTGTTTAAGGTAAGGGGCTGCCTGCTTTTGACAGTAGGCAAGTTTCTCTTTTCCGAACTGTCTTTGAATTTCAACTAAACTGACTCCCCACATGGTACGAAGTCCGGTGATAATGAAGTCGTTGTAGCGGGTGTTTAAATCCAGTTCCTCTACTTCTATGTCGGGTGAACCGCTATCGATTCCCCGGAGATAGGCCGGGAGTGAGGATATATTCCATTGTCGGCTTATTCCGTTATAGGAATGGGCGGACGGACCTATCCCCAGGTATTTCCTGCCGGTCCAGTACGAGCTGTTATGGCGGGAGAGCATTCCGGGACGTGCAAAGTTGGATATTTCATACTGCTGATATCCGTTTGCCGTCAGCCGTTCTATCAGTGAGGTGAAAAGGGTTACGCTGACCTCTTCTTCTACGGGAGAAATCTTTCCGGCTTCCTTTAGTTTATATAAAGCCGTACCTTCTTCATATATTAAATGGTAAGCGGAGATATGTGGAATGTCGAGCCGGATAGTGGTGTCGAGATTGGCTTCCCATTCTTTTACTGTCTGTCCGGGCAGGCCGTATATCAGGTCGATGCTGATATTCGATAAACCGTTCTCCTTGCATAACTCGACTGCTCGCACGGCCTGTTCCCGGTTATGGCGACGGTTCAGCAAGCGGAGGTCCTCTTCCTTGAAACTTTGTACTCCCATACTGACACGGTTAAAGGGTAGTGAGCGCAGGGAGGCTACATATTCGGGTGTCATATCGTCCGGATTGGCTTCCAGGGTGATTTCCTGACAATGGCTTACATCGAAAAGCCGGTGGATGGCATTGAATATACGGTCGAAATCTTTCGCCTCCAGTTGGGAGGGGGTCCCGCCACCTAAATAAATGGTTTCGACAGGTTCGCCATCCGTATACTCCTTGCGTAATTCCAACTCACGGATCACGGCGGCAAGGTACGGTTCTTTGTACTTCATCTCCGTGTTGGAGAAAAAATCGCAGTACAAACAACGTTTTGCACAAAAGGGAATATGGATATAAAGACCTGCCATATTATACATATATTTAATGGCAAAAGTAGTGAATCTATCTCTGATTTCATAGGCCTGTTACATAACATAGTTCTCAAACACGGGGCAGATAATTGTTTTTTTCCTGTACATTCTCTAATTTGCGGCCTCGTGAGTAATTCACGTAATGATATTTATTGTTAAACTCAAAATACCTGATATCATGAAAGTATACCAAACAAACGAAATTAAGAACATCTCTATCTTGGGAAGTTCGGGCTCTGGGAAAACCACTCTCGCTGAAGCAATGCTTTACGAGGGTGGAGTTATAAAACGTCGTGGCTCTGTAGACGGAGGAAATACAGTGAGCGACTATTTCCCGGTTGAGAAAGAGTATGGATACTCAGTGTTCTCAACCGTTTTCAGTGTTGAGTGGCAAGACAGGAAGCTGAACTTTATCGATTGTCCGGGTTCGGACGACTTTATCGGTGGAGCTGTTTCAGCCCTGAACGTTACCGATACGGCACTGATGGTGTTGAATGCCCAGTATGGTGTGGAAGTGGGAACAATGAACCAGTTCCGGTATACAGAACAATTTCATAAACCCGTTATCTTCGTTGTCAATCAGTTGGATAACGATAAAGCGGACTATGACGGAACAATTGCCCAGCTGAGAGACCAGTTCGGTAGCAAGATTGTTCCTATCCAGTATCCGGTTAGTACAGGAGCATCTTTCAATGCCGTTGTCGATGTATTGAAAATGAAGATGTATCGTTGGAAACCCGAAGGCGGTGTGCCTGACGTTCTGGAAATTCCGGCAGAAGAAATGGACAAAGCATGGGACTTCACAAAGCGCTCGTTGAGGCAGCTGCCGAAAATGACGATATGCTGATGGAAAAGTTCTTCGAAGAAGGCACATTGAGTGAAGACGATATGCGTGCCGGTATCCGTGCCGGTTTGGTTATCCGCGGTATGTTCCCGGTATTCTGCGTTTGTGCAGGACGTGATATGTGCGTTCGCCGTACGTTGGAATTCCTTGGAAATGTGGTTCCTTGTACCGACAAGATGCCTCGTCCGGTAACAACTGACGGCGTGGAGGTTACTCCTGTAGCCGATGGCCCGACAAGTCTGTTCTTCTTTAAGACTACTATAGAGCCGCATATCGGCCAGGTTTCCTATTTTAAAGTGATATCAGGAAAAGTAAAAGCAGGAGACGATTTACTGAATGCCGACCGTGGTTCGAAAGAACGTATCGCACAGTTATTCTCCGTAGCCGGACAGACTCGTAACGAAGTGTCTGAAATGGTGGCAGGTGATATCGGTGCAACAGTGAAGCTGAAAGATGTACGTCGCGGTAATACCCTGAATGGTAAGGGATGTGATTATAAATTCGACTTTATCAAATATCCGGACCCGAAATACCGCCGTGCCGTTAAGCCGGTTAACGAATCGGATGCGGAAAAGATGATGGAAATCCTGAACCGTATGCGTGAAGAAGACCCGACATGGGTTATCGAACAGTCTAAGGAATTGAAACAGACTATCGTTTCCGGACAGGGAGAATTCCACTTGCGTACGTTGAAATGGAGAATTGAAAATAATGATAAGCTGCCGATTGAGTATCTTGAACCGAAGATTCCGTATCGTGAAACCATTACAAAGGCTGCCCGTGCTGACTATCGTCATAAGAAACAGTCCGGTGGTGCAGGCCAGTTCGGTGAAGTTCACTTGATTGTAGAACCTTATTATGAAGGTATGCCGGCTCCGGATATGTATCGTTTCGGCGGACAAGAATATAAAATTAGCGTACGTGATACGCAAACTATTGATTTGGACTGGGGTGGTAAGCTGGTATTTATTAACAGTATCGTTGGTGGAGCCATCGATGCCCGTTTCTTGCCGGCTATTCTGAAAGGTATTATGGCACGTATGGAACAGGGACCGTTGACCGGTTCGTACGCCCGTGATGTGCGCATCATTGTCTATGATGGCAAGATGCATCCGGTAGACAGTAATGAAATTTCTTTCATGTTGGCCGGTCGTAATGCCTTCAGTACTGCCTTTAAAGAAGCTGGTCCAAAGATTCTCGAACCTGTTTATGATGTAGAAGTTTCCGTTCCGGGTGATTATCTGGGTGATGTAATGAGCGACTTGCAAGGACGCCGTGCCATCATTATGGGTATGAACAGTGAAAAAGGCTTTGAAAAGTTGTTGGCAAAAGTTCCTTTAAAAGAAATGTCCAACTATTCAACTTCTTTGAGTTCTATTACCGGTGGCCGTGCTTCATTCACAATGAAGTTCTCTGCTTACGAACTTGTACCGTCAGATGTACAGGATAAGCTGTTGAAGGCTTACGAAGCTACTCAGTCAGAAGATTGATTAATAAATTAGTATCTAACTATAAGGCATCCTCTTTGGGGGATGCCTTTTTTGTTTCTTTTAGCTGGTATCGCAAGTCGTTTTTTCCTTAAAACTCCTGTTTCAACTGCTCTAACGTATGGAATACTGCCGGGCAGGTCTCTGCATTCTTAATTGTCAGTGCATGTATCTGGTAGAACTTTTTCCGGTCCGTATGCGGATATTCCCGGCAGGCTTTCGGACGGTCCTCATAAATACTGCAATAATTGTCGCTTCCCAGGAAGGGGCAAGGCATTGAACGGAATACATACTCCTTATCTTCGTCGATATGTAAATGTCGTTGAACGACTTCGTGTGGTTTGATACGCAAGGCTTGTGCAATCCGTTCGATATCACGGTCTGTGATGCGCGGTCCCAATGTTCGGCAGCAATTCCCGCAGTCCAGGCAATTGATAGAATCGAATACCTCCTGGTGAATGGCATGTATCGTGTCGTCCAGTTCCCGGTGACGGTTCTTCTTGATAGATTTGAAAAAAGTCTTTGTTTCCTTCTCTACTTTTTTAGCTCTCTCAGGGAGGGAGTTAATATCCATAAAATGATTATGTTTCAATTTGAAAAGGCAAATGTAAGCATTTACGGTGGAAAAAGAAAAAGCATCTTCATACAGTTGTTGCAATGCTGTAACAGCGGTTGCGTTTCTTTGTGTAGTGTAAATATCTTACGTATGAAACTAAGAAAATATTATCCGACCGTTGTGCTTTCTGACATTCACCTGGGTTCTGAACACTCCAGGACGAAAGAAGTAACCAATTTCCTTAAACATATTGATTGCGACCGTCTGATTCTGGTAAAACTGGCACAGGTCAAACGCCTTGACGGAATTATCTGCGTTCATATTCATCAGGCGGCAAATGTTCGGTACGGCAATGTTCATTACCTGAATTCCGGCGATTGGGTGGAAAGCATGACTGCCCTGGTTGAAAATGAACAAGGAGAATGGAATATTCTGACTTACAATAAGGCAGAGTACGATATGGAGGAAGAATCTGTTTCAAAACCTGTATTATATGCTGAAGTGATATGAAAATGCTGTTTATCATACAAGGGGAGGGTAGAGGTCATCTGACACAAGCCTTGTCTCTCCGGCAGAAGCTGGCAGACGAAGGCCATCAGGTTGTCGGTGTGCTTGTCGGGAAAAGTCCGGCCCGTCGTATCCCTGATTTCTTTATGGAGAAAATCAATGCACCGGTCTATTCTTTTGAAAGTCCGAACTTTCTGCCTACGGCAAAGAATAAGCAGGTTAATTTGCTGAAAAGTATAGGATATAATGTATTGCGACTGCATAAATATACGGCTAGTATACACTATATTAACCGGATGATAAAGGATACAGGTGCAGATGTGGTAATCAATTTTTATGAGTTGTTGACGGGACTGACTTACTTGTTTTGCCGTCCGAAAGCGATGATGGTTTGCATTGCTCACCAGTATCTTTTTCTGCATCCTGATTTCTCTTTTCCCAAGCTGAATGCAGTCTCTTTATCTTTGTTGAAGTTTTTCACCCGTGTAACGGCTATTATATGGCAAATGCCAAAGCGTATGCAACGACAGCCGGTTTCGAATCTGTTTGCGAAGCGATGTATCTGGATAAGCCTGTCCTGATGATTCCAACCCATATTGAACAGGCCTGTAATGCTTATGATGCATCTTTGTCGGGAGCGGGTACGGTGGCCGAGCACTTCGATTTGGATGCTTTGCTGCATTTATCAGAAACCCACCAGCCGAATCCTGTATTCCGCCATTGGGTACAGCAGGCGGATTGGTTAATCCTGCGTGAATTCCGTGAAGATTTGTTGATGGAGGAGATGCCATCATCCGTTTGGCATCGCTTGTCTATGCATTGGGTGTATAGGGTGACGAAGACATTTTCGATTTAACCGGTATCGCATTTTTGTGATAAGTTTTTATTGCGTTAAAGCGGTAATGGCTCTTCGCCATTATTTATTCCGGTTAGTTTATATATAATATTAATGTACGTGTACATTTTATAATGCTTGCTTATAGCTTTCCTTATCTGGGTTCCCTTTTCATGTTCCTAGTTATAATCCGGAAATGGGAAAGGAAAATAAGGTTTGTCATTTTTATCCCCGATTTTGTACAAACTATCGTATTCAATTGATAAGAAAGGATATGACCTGATAAAAAAATCAATGAAAATAATTGTGGATAAAAAACTATTGTTTACTTTTGCTGAAGTATTTGACGATCGTATGAAAAGCCGGTAGATAAGACCGGTATTATTAGATAGAACTTTAAATTACTTAGTATTAATATTAAATTTTTGATTATGAACAAAAAGTTTTCTACGCTTTTAGCCAGCGTTTTGCTGGTTGGATCCGTTTCTGCTAATGCGCAGGTTAATGCGGATCAGGTATCAAAGCTTGAAAAGGGATTTTATGCCTTGAATGCTTCCGGAACAGCGGTTACAACGACAGATGGTTCTACTGTTGTAGGTAAAAATCTTCAGGTTGTAGATGGTAAATTAAAAGTTGCGAATGATCTGACTTCAGATTATAACAATGCTTTGTGGACAATCACTGCCAGTGCAACAAATTCAAATCACTTTACCTTGGTGAATAAAGCTACAGGTTTGGCTATTACATTCGATCCGAAGACTGCTGTTGTTGCTGATAAAAATGGTGCAGTAACGGCACCTGCAACAGGTCAGTTATTAACAGGTCAGAGTATGGCTTGGGGATGGGTTGCAAACTCTTACTCAAATGAGTTGGAAGCTCCTAAAGCATTAACTTATGCATTGTCTGTTGACTCAACAATGGCTTTGGCTACTGCTACAGACGGTACTGTTTTTGCTTATAAGTATGCTAATGCAAAACCGGCAACAGGTGTTATAGCCTTGACTATTCAAGCAACTAAACCGACAACAGTAGCAATGACAAAAGATGATCTGAATGTTTTGGACGGTGGTACTAATGGTCTGTATTTCACTTTAACTCCAAAGAAAAAGGATCTGAAAGTTGATATGATCAGTGGCGTTAAATTCCAGGCTGAAGATATCACAGGAGGTTATGTTGCTTTGAAAGAACTTGGTACTAAAAAGTATCTGCGTGTAGATACTGCTGTTCATGTTGCTACCGGTTTGAATAAAGATAATCTTTATCAATTGGCTCGTAAAGAACTGAAAGCAGGTGAAACTACTGCAGCTTCTGTTCCTAACCATTTTAAGATTGTAAAAGATTTGTTTAAAGACAGCGTTTTTGTTTCAATCAAACAAGATGGTTCAAGATTTACGTATGATGAAGCAGGTAATGCAACTGGTTCACAGTGGGCTACAGCTATGGTTTTGACCGGAGCTCCTCATGCAGCAGCTGATTATTGTACTTTGTCAAGCATCTTGTTGACTCCGACAACTGAAGTAATGACATTCTTTAAACCAGCAACTCCTACTTCTGCTACATTGGTAGAGGAAAACTTGCTTTTCGCAGTTTCTGATCCTGCAACAGCTAGCGACTATAAAACATCTGTTGCTGACGGTTTGTATTATATTAAGAACTCAAAAGGTCAGTACTTAGCATCTCCGATCTATAATAACGGTGATGATGCAAAATGGGTAACTGTTGATGCTAACGAACAGAGCGTTGCTAATATGCCTGCTTATCAGTGGGTTGTATTGAAAAATAATACTCTTTCTTATTTTGCAGACAAATCATCTGTAGAAATTATCAACCGTGAATTTGCAGGATTGAATGCAAATGCTATTCAATTGTATAAGAACGAGGTGCTACCTACTATTATACAGCTGCTACTTTTGATGATCTGGTAGCTACTGACTCTTTAGTATTCGAACAGATTACAGATAAAGCTGTGTTAGGTAATGAAAATCTTGGTTATAAAAAACTTACAGCAAATGAGTTGAAGGTTAATCGTTATACATTCAATTACTTTAATCCGTATGTAAGCGATAAATATATTGGTAAGGCAACAGACTCTCTGTTAGTTGTAATGGATGGTATTATTCCGTTTGAATTAACAGCTGGCGTTGAAGAAGCTTATGGTTATGCAGTTCCTGCTACTGGAAATCGTGTTGCAGATTTGAAACAATTGAAGAGACAGTCTTATACAATGGTTTCTCCTTCTGCAAAGGGTAACTTGAAGTTCGGTCAGAATGTAGAACATAAATATGTAATTTCTAAAGAAAACGATATTACAGCTACTCCTTTCTACTTCAAAGAAAATAACTATGCTAAGCGTGCAAGCGATGACGCAAAGAACAGTTTCTATGCTTTGGTTACATTTGATGTAAATGCTTCAACTGCAGATGATATCAATGGTAAAGCTGGTGTTGCAGACGAAACATTAGATGCAACATTGAACAACAGGTTATCAGCGAGGTAAGAACTTCTTCTTTCTTGGTTGCTCCTTATGGTGCTCCTTTGTATCGTCGTTTCAACTCTAAGGTTTTGGAAGGCAATGAAGAAACTCCTGATGCTCCCGATACATTACGTTTTGTAGAAAAATATCGTAAAGAGTATTTACAGGTAGAAGCAAACGAAAACTTCAAGGTTGATGGTATCAAGTTCTTAGGTATCTATACTCCTGACTTTACAAAAGATGGTAAATCATTTATCGTTGATACAGCATTCGTAAATCGTTGGAATGGTGCTATCAAACCGCAATATTTGATCTCTATTAACCGTATGGATCAGGCATTCGAACCGGGTGAAATGTGTCCTGTATGTAAAGAAATTGTAGCAAATGGTGGTACTCGTCCTGTAAACTGTCCTCACGATAAAGCTGGTAAGGCTCCGTTCCACATGGGTGAATATCTGGTTAACTTCGCAGACTCTGTAAATAATGCAGCTAACAAAGCTGATTATGCTTGGAAAGGTTACACTCGTGCTGGTTTCGTGAAAGCTGCTCATATGGGTGATAGCTTATTCATTTTGACAGGCCGTTTTGCAGATGTAACATTAGCTACATTCGATACTGCTGTTATCAAACAAGCTGTAAAAGATAAGAAATATGCAGAAAAGTATATCGTAAACTTACAGAAAGACAACCACAAAGCAGTAACATGGTCAATGCGTTTTGTAGATCCTGAAAAGGCTGCTAAGGAAAATGAAGAAGATCGTGCATTCTTGATGGAATCTCAGAAAGCTGAAGGCGATAAAGATATTGCTCCGACTAAGGGACAATGGTTGAAGATGCAGAACGGTTGTATCGTATTGTCAGGTTCTTTGGATGGTTCAGAATCTTCATTTGATCAGATTACTGGTGCTGATGATGCTTTGATCTTCAATGTTGAACAGGGTAATAAAGAAGATATAGCTACAGAAAACGAAGCAATTTCTACTTCTGCTGTAACTGTAATCGCTGGTAACGGTGACATCACAATCAAGGGTGCTGCTAATAAGACTGTTACTATCAGCAACGTTCTTGGTCAGACAATTGCTAGCACAGTTCTTTCTTCTGACGAAGCAACTATCTCTGCTCCTGCAGGTATCGTAGTTGTAGCTGTTGAAGGCGAAGCTGCTGTTAAAGCAATCGTAAAATAAGAATTAAAGAATAATTAAATAGAAAATAGCTTCTCTGCCTTTCCCCTATGGGGAAGGGCAAGTAGCCTGTGAAGGCGAACAGATTGGAAGCGTAATTTTAGTAATAAAAATAAAATAAAGTTCATCCATGAGTATCCCTGCGAAGGGAGGAAATGGACAAAAAACAACCCCGGCGGTATTCAATACCATCGGGGTTTTGTTTTTAATTAGCTTCCGGAAACGGAGTTCATTATGTTTAATAGGAAACCGTATTCTATACAATACGATTTCCTGTTGAATAACTATTGATTACTGATTTAAAGCCTGCTCAATATCCGCAATGATATCCTCCGCACTTTCGATGCCGACAGAGAAACGGATCAGGTCCGGAGCGATACCGGCTTCCTTCAATTGTTCGTCGGTCAACTGGCGATGCGTATGGCTTGCCGGATGAAGCACACAAGTACGGGCATCGGCCACATGAGTAACGATAGCAGCCAGTTTCAGGCTGTCCATAAATTTGATAGATACCTCGCGTCCGCCTTTCAAGCCGAATGACAGGACGCCACATGAACCGTTCGGAAGATATTTCTTTGTCAGTTCGTAATATTTATTTCCTTCCAGATCCGGATAGTTTACCCAGGCTACTTTGTCGCAATTCTGAAGCCATTTAGCTACGGCTAGTGCGTTTTTACAATGTTGCGGCATGCGTAGATGCAATGTTTCCAGTCCCAGGTTCAGCAGGAAAGCATTTTGCGGAGACTGGATAGAACCCAGGTCACGCATCAACTGGCTGGTAGCCTTAGTGATATATGCCAGTTTCCCGAATGTCTTTGTGTAAGTCAGGCCGTGATAAGAATCATCCGGCTGGCAGAGACCCGGGTATTTGTCGGCATGCGCTTCCCAATCGAAGTTACCGCTGTCGACGATACAACCTCCGACGGCAGTCGCATGTCCGTCCATATATTTGGTCGTAGAATGCGTAACGATATCGGCACCCCATTCGAATGGGCGACAGTTGATCGGTGTGGCAAATGTATTGTCGACGATCAATGGAACGCCATGTTTGTGAGCGATACGGGCAAACTTTTCAATATCCAGTACCATCACTCCCGGGTTGGAGATCGTTTCACCGAACAATAACTTCGTATTCGGGCGGAACGCCTTGCTGATCTCCTCTTCACTGGCATCCTGGTCGATGAATGTACATTCGATGCCCAGCTTTTTCAGGGTAACGGACAGCAGATTGTATGTACCGCCATAAATGCCGGTTGCGCTTACGATATGGTCGCCGGCTTCGCAGATATTAAAACAGGCAAAGAAGTTGGCGGCCTGTCCCGATGAAGTCAGCATCGCTGCCACACCACCTTCCAAAGCGGCGATCTTGGATGCAACGGCATCATTGGTCGGGTTTTGCAGACGGGTATAGAAATAACCACTCTCTTCCAGATCGAACAGTTTCGCCATCTGTTCGCTGGTCTCATACTTAAAGGTAGTACTCTGATAGATAGGCAGAACGCGAGGTTCTCCTTTTTTAGGTTGCCAGCCACCCTGCACACACAAAGTTGCCGGCTTGAATGAATTGCTCATATTATTAAATGTTTGCTATGTAATTATATTCTGCTGACAAAAGTAAAGAATAGTTCGTTCCATTAATACAAATCTACGATCATTTATCAGGGCGACCGCACCAAAATTCCTCTAAAAAGTTTATCATTGCAAAATGAATACCTCTAATTATTTTTCAGAAGTGACAGATCCTCGTGTAACAGGTCGCTGTCTACAT